>CAYMLT010000218.1:0-5934 GCA_964391265.1 uncultured archaeon | reverse complement strand
CAATATCGGCATCTAAGTCAGAGATTAAAGACCCTCGCGATATCACGTAGGCTATCATAGACCCTAGCATCATGATTGCAGAAACTATTTCTGCAACGAACGTAATGGTTGCAGTTCCTCTAAAGAGGCCTCCAATATCTAAGGAGTCTGGAAGATCAATATCGTCGCTCATCTTCAATCAACACATATTCGGTGACAGACTTCGCTTTTGATTGTTAGTAGTACAAAAGGTCTTCGTCGAAGGACTTTTCCGTATTGGCAAATACAACAGGGAAGACTATCAGGAAAAAGGGTGTTGAAGATTTAATGGTAAACTACTTCCATGACCTCCCCACTGGTCCGAATCCACCAAGCGAGATTTTCGTAATTGTTGAAATGACCAGAGCTAGCAAGAACAAATACGAGTATGATACAATGAATAACATCTTTCGTTTAGATAGAGTACTCTACACATTTGCTCCATTTGATTATGGGTTCATCCCAAAAACACTTGACGAGGACGGAGACCCTCTCGATGTTATCCTTTTGATAACTGAGCCAACATTCACGGGATGTCTAGTACGTGCGAGACCTATCGGAATAATGGAAATGGACGATGCTGGAAAAATTGATGACAAGATTATTGCGGTTCCGATTAAGGATCCGTACTATCGAGATGTGAATGGACTGGTTGATCTGCCTAAAAGCAGGATGGAGGAACTAAGACATTTCTACGCGACATACAAGATACAAGAAGGAGGACATGTGGAAGTAAGGAAATTCCAAGATAAAGGAGAGGCTTTCAAGACTATTAAGCGATGCATAGAAGACTACAATAAAGCATTGGTGAATGGCGAGTTTCCCGAAGTGAAGGAATAATCATGATATGCTGCACCAAAAGCATCTAATAGATATGCCAAAGGTCGTTTGGAGAGGATTTCATAATGGTGGACCCGCTGCGATGCAAAGCTGTTATCTTTGATTTTGATGGGACACTTGCGGATAGCATGCCCTTCTTGGAGATGATTGGTGTTCAGATTTTTATGAAGTATTACGGGATTACCAAAGAGGATGCAACGAAACGGTATAGGTCGACGACTGGACTTCCCTACGAACATCAAATAGAGATTAACTTCCCAAATGATAGAAGAAACAAGGATGCAACTGAGGAATTTGAACATCTGAAGATAGAAAGGATCTTCGAACAAAAGCTGTTTCCGGAAACCGAGAAGTCATTGCAGGAGATAGAGTCTAAGAAGATTGATATTTTTGTGTCTTCATCAACATTTCAACCAACAATTATCAAGTATTTCGAAAAAAGGAACTTAAGACACCTTTTCAAGGAGATCCTTGGATATCATCCGGGATTTGAAAAGGGGGCAGACCATTTCAATCACATTGTAAGTGAGCATCAGATTCCTCTGAAGGATATCGTGTTTGTTGGGGATTCTTTGAAGGACTTTGAAAGGTCACAGGGATTCTGTCGATTCATTGGAATCAAAGGAATATTCTCAGAAGAAGACTATCATAAGAAGGGGCATTCTGGCTATGTGGTGGATTCAATCGGGAAGATTCCAGGACTTCTTGATGCCATGTGAAAAACTATGATTCTTGAGCGACTTGCCTGGCAGGTCCTTGTCCTTTCACTTTATTCATCTGTTCAAGTACTTCTGTAATGTGAGGTATCTGAGCAATTGGGACAGTGACACGGTTCTCCTCTGGTAATTCCTCAAGTACATGCAATATCTTTTCCAGAGTATGCTTCTTCATTTGTCTACAAATTGCCCCTTCCCAAACAGGAATGATTGTCTTATTCGGAAAAGATTCCTGCAGTTGATGGATGAGCCCCATCTCTGTTGCAATGAGGAATGTGGTGTTAGCAGGAGCATTTGCCACGGTCTTAACCATCATTCCAGTTGAACCGACCATGTCCGCGGCCTCTTGAACATCTTTCGGACATTCAGGATGGACAATCGAGATTGAATCTGGATGTTCCTCCTTCAGTAGTCGCAATTGTGCCAGGTCAAACTGATTGTGTACATAGCAGGATCCTCTTGGTTCTATATCGATGATTTCGACGTTTGTATGCATTCGTACATGGTCAGCAAGATTCGAATCGGGACCAAAGAGAACTGACTCAACACCAAGAGATTCTACGATTTCTACTGCACTTCCTGAAGTGCAAATGTAATCAGTTTCGGATTTCGTTTCAGCGGTTGTGTTTACATATACGATAACAGGAATTCCAGGGTGTTCCTCTTTCTTCTCTCGTATTTTATCCGCATCAACATATGCTGCAAGAGGACAGAGCGCACCGGGATCAGGGATATAGACGGGTACACCATTCGATAATACAGCTGCCATTTCTGCCATGAAACGAACACCTGAGAAAATCACCAAGTCATAACCAGTTGCCTCTGCACTTTTTCTAGCTAGCTGTAATGAATCCCCTGTGAAATCTGCAATCTGTTGAATATCGATTGTCTGATAGTTGTGTGCTAGAATGAGAGCATTCCGTTTCTTCTTGAGTTCCAAGATTCTTTCCTGTAGTTCGCTACATTTGCTAGTCATCAGGGGCACCTGTTATTAGCAGTTGATGAGGGCTTTTAATGAATTTCCAATAGGCAAATGATGACATTAGTGAGATGAATTGGCAACAATTGCCATCTGACTGAGTTTGAAATAGTTATGTGTTCAGGTTGATTTAAGTGGTCACCTGTTCTCTTGAAAGATTCACGATACTCCTGGAGGTAATATCACGAGAATTGGTGTAGTATCAGGGGCTTCTGCAACCATGGCCGAGGATGCAGATGCAATTGTGGGATTACTAGGAAACAATAGTTTCGAGATTCGTGTGAATGAAAGTGTGACCTCCATGTCCAAAGCCAAAGGGAGGGACCTTAAGCGACATGACCTTGATGTTCTTGTTGTCGTGGGATCGGATCGTACCCTTCTGAATACTCTTCTCTCCATTGGGGAAGAATCAATCCCAATTTTGCCGGTCGCATCTAGAGGACATCCGGGTTTCCTATTCGATGTATCAGCGACTGGATTTGAGCAAGTTGTAAATGACCTCAATGATAATAAGTGGTCAAAAGAAAACAGGGCAAGAATAGTCGCAACTATCTCAGAAAAGCGTACAGCTCCTGTATTAAATGAAGTGGCTATCTTTTCAAGAAGAAGCGCTACACTCCTTTCTTATTCACTCCACATTGGAGGCGAGCAGTTCTGGGAAGACGGAAGTGATGGAATCATCGTATCAACACCGACGGGTAGTACTGCATATTCGATGAGTGGTGGAGGACCCATTGTGTTTCATCCTGCAAGTGTCTTTAGTGTAGTACCTGTGAATAGCTCCAATCCTGCAAGAAAACCAATTATAGTTCCGGATGACACTCCCATTGAGATTAAGGATATTTCGTGTTCTGTCACAGTTGAGGCAATACTAGATGGTCAAACTCGTGTACCAGTCAAGAATTCCGATATCCGAATCGAGCGTTCAGAATCCGACGCAGTTTTTGTAAAGTTCACTGAAGAACGGGTTGCTGCTTTGAGTGGTAAGCTTCTTAGGAAAACTGGCGTTTCTGATGAGATTGCTCATGAGCTGCCCCCCAGTGCCAAGCTCGTGTTGAAGGTTCTGGAATACCACGGGACACTGTCTCAGAAGCGAATCACTGACGAAACCAGCTTGCCTTCTCGTACAGTGAGATACGCTCTAAGCCTGCTTGTTGCAGAGGGAGTTGTAAAGAAACAGATATCCTTACGAGATAGTAGACAGGCGATATATTCACTCGTTCAAGGAATCGCAAATTATACATGAAAGGGCGATATTAAAATGAAAGAACTCCAAGATGTTATTCCAAAACCCAAGCATAAACAGATTCAACATATATTTCTGAAGGCATCTAAGAGAGCAGAAGCTATCATCTCTGGAGAAGCTCCTGAACCTGAAGAGGGTCCTTTTGGAGAAACACTGGACCTTCTCTCATTTGAGATAGCTAAGAAGGCAGGAGCTGATCTGACCTCATTTTCGAAGGCAAAGAAGGTAGACGATAGGTTATTGGAGGTATACAGAGATATAGTTGAGAACCCTTCCTATGACAAAATCGAGGAATGTATAATCCTTGGAATGTATGGATATATTGTCGGGAATTATTCGAACGAGGACTTCAGATACCTTTACAGATTTACTTTGAAGGATGTAAAAAACAGTGCCAGATACACCGACTGGATGTTGAAGGCAATCATATTCATTGCATGTATTGAATCGGAAAAGCAAGAAGAAATTCTTCACACAGTTCGAGAATGGATTAGATTTCTTGGTGCTCCTCTGCCTCAACCAACTATGCTTGAAGATTTTCTAAATGAATTTGGAATTGACATTAGCAAGATTCTCGATTCAGAGGGAATTAAGCTTCTCACATCAATCCAAGCACATCCCGATTATCTTGAAGAAGCCATTTTAGGCAAGACCTTTGAAGAAGTGTACTCCGGCATTGATGAATGGGGTCCTGATGTACTTAAATCAATGATTTTTAAGAAATACAAGAAGAGTGCGTACAAGAGTGCACAAGAAGAAATCGATTTAGACATGGGAATTCCGAAGGCCACAAGGATTGTAGCACAGCACTTTGAAAAAAAAGGTTTTCAGATATCAAAGGAAATTCAAATTCCTGTTAAGATTCAAGATTTACCCACACCTCCCCCACCTGAAGCAATAAACCCAGTTGTCTTTGAGATGATACCACAGAAACTCCGGATGCAGTTGATGACCTCTGTAGCGTATGCATCATCTGTGAAAAAGGTCGAAATCGTATTTATTGGAGGGCCGAGAATCGGGAGAAGTGGCATCTTGATTAAAACTGCTTATGGTGGCGTGCTTCTTGATTATGGTCTCTCTGTTGCAAATCAGACAGTTCCCGAGTGGGTGCCTGAGCTTGAAACAATAGATACAGTTCTCATATCTCATGGCCATTTGGATCATATCGGAGGGCTACCTATACTTTACGAGGATTTCTCAGGAAAATGGTGCTCAACTAATATTACTGGTGGCATAACCATGTCTCTGCTAGATGATGCCCTTAAAGTTGGAACACCAATGCCTCCAAGGAAACATGACAAATGGGACCGCATTTCATTATTCAACCAAAATAATATTGAGAGAGTTTCTAAGAATCATGTCGCCCTAGAAGTGGGCAAGACGAATGAAGTGGCACCAGGGATCTTGGTAACTCCAATAGATGCTTGTCATATTCCTGGTAGCGTTTCATACCTTGTGGATGTTGAAGGATTCAAGATTTTATACACTGGAGACTTCAATATTGATCAATCAGTCCTCTTTCCAGGAGCCAATCTTCCAACTGATTCCAATTTGGTCATCTTCGATGGAACTTACTGGGGGAGAGAAGATTTCAATCGGTCTCGTGTAACAGAACAATTATCGAATATAATCCAGAAGAAAGGTCCAGTAATCATTCCAAGTTTTGCGGTTGGGCGTTCGCAGGAGATTCTCAAAATACTTGACACCATCGGAATAACTAGGCATCGAAACGTTATGGTAGCAGGAATGGCAGAGAGAATAACAAAGCTTGTGGGACTGGCAGGCGATTGGCAGGGGATGAAGAAAAACAAAACCGAGCTTGAGAAGGATGATATTCTTGTAGCAGGAGGCGGGATGATGGGAGGAGGTCTTGCACGATATCACTTTGAACAGCATCGGGACAATTCTGAAGCCGCAGTGATTCCATGTGGATATCTTGCCCCGAGAACTCCAGGTTGGAATTTGATAAATGGGTACGAGCCCCACAAATGTCATGTAGAATATGCTAGATTGAGTGCACACTCATCTGCATCCAATCTTCAAAAATATGTCAAATCGTGTAAGGGGAAGAAAGTGATGGTACATACACCAGTTGAGGAAACCTCAAAGGATTTGATCATTCCGGAATTGACTGA
>CAYMLT010000217.1:0-5939 GCA_964391265.1 uncultured archaeon | reverse complement strand
ATTCAAATTTCAATGGAAGATTGACGACTTCACGAAAGCAACTGATGATACCTATGCATATGTCAGAGTAGATTGTAAGAACGATACTGATGAGTTCAGCATATACTATATTCTCTGTTATGGCGGTTATGAGTTTGCGCCCACATATTCGGGATACAACTACATCAATGTAAGTGGTTTCAACACAACAGCTCAGTGGAATCAGTTTGATAGAAGTATATGGAACGATATTACCATGTATAATTCAACGAGTTTCATTGTGGTTGAAGAGATTGAGATTGAACTATATGCATTTGAAGCAGGAGCTCGTCTAGTCATCCTCTTTGATGATATCTCCTTCACATGCGCATCTCTAAATGACATGGGATACGAGGACCAAGGTAATGCAGGAACGGAGGCATGGGCATGGGATCTCTCCTCCGGTCCAGATTCTCATTTCAATATAACTAATACAGCGCACAGTGGTTCCAAGGCTGGGAATCTTACCGTCGATGACAGTGATAGTTGGGGGGGAAACCAGGAAGTCGGATATCTTCCAGTGAACAATGAATCAGACCTTTGGATTGATTTCTGGTGGAGGTTTGAGAATTTCACGGGATTGGATTATGACCTCGTTTATTTGGAGGTATATTTTGATAATGACGAAGAGTTTGCATACATCTTTGGTAACGGAAGCTCGGTTTACACAGGAAATGGCTTTGAGAAATTCATTATAGTGCCAGATAACGGCACCGAAGGAACATGGTTTAACTTCCAGAGAAACCTCTACGAGGACTATCTACTAGTCTTCGGAGTAGAACCCGATACATCGGTCTATCAGCTGTATCTCAATGTTGAATGTGATACCGGAGGTCGAGTTGAATTCTTACTTGACGATGTGTATCTATACAATGACCCAGCCCCAGGAATTGCGAATCTGTACGAAGCAGATTCGACTATACAGCCACATGATGAAGTTTCAGTGACTGTTGATGTTTTTGATTTGAGCCTTGATACGGTGTGGCTTCACTATTCTCTAAACACTGCCTCTTGGACCACAGTGGAGATGACATGGGGTAATGGAGATACGTTCAACGCAACTATTCCGGGACAGAATCATCTGACTGAAGTAGAGTACTACGTTAGTGCCAATGACACATTCGGGAATTCAGTTGATTCATTGACTGATCTTGGCCTATTCTACAGCTATCTTGTGAATGACACATTAGATCCAACAATTTCGATAGATTCTCCGGATGATAGCGACACTGTGGGTGGAACGGTTGGCATTGAGATAGATGCAAAAGATACAGGAACTGGAATCAATCGTGTTGAGATCTTCATTGAAGGTGCACTGGTTGCCAATCTCACGTCTAAACCCTATTCAATCAACTGGGATACAACGACGTTGGCAAATGGAACATATTCTATTACTGCCAAGGCATATGACAACGCGGGTAACTCAGCCCAAGTAACACATGTGGTCTTAGTTCAGAATGTAGACACAGGAACCACTACTTCGACGCCTCCACCGGATGGAACCCTCACAACCCTAATCATTCTGATTGCAGCCATCGGAGCTGTCGTTGTCATTGTGATAGTTATTATCATAATGAAGAAAGAAAAGTCAAGTTAGTGTGCGTAGGCAGCCCAGCCTTTATCTGGCTGGGCTACTATCTTTATTGGCAGGCTCGGCGATCACTTACCCAGCGAGGAATTCAACAAGTTAGTTCGTGAATTCATTGGACTATAAGACTCACTTGTATATCTATCCATATGTTTATCAAACGCTTGTTTTGGAAATGAGTTTGCCTTCCGAGCAAATCACATATTACGAACTCATATGAATGAATGAAACACGAGATATGTAGCCCCCGTCAAATGTTCGAATTCATAATTCTGATTTAAAGGTGCATCGTATGTATGAAAAAGAAGACGCTGAACGACCTAGAGAGAAAACTCCGATGCCTATAGCGGAGCAGATGTACCGAACACTTTTTGATTTCGCACCTATTCCAATAGTCATTAGCGACATAAAGGGAAACATAATTGAAGCAAATATCTGGATGCTCGAGGAATTTGGCTATACTCTGAAAGAACTTCATGGAATGGGGATAAAACAGCTCTATGAATGCCCTGAATTACAGAGTGAAATGACAGTAATAATTGGGAAGGATCGGAAACTTCGGGATTTTGAAATCCGGCTCAAAAGAAAAGATGGGTCTACCTTTCCGGGGCTGTTGAATGTCGACCCAGTTCAAAAAGGCACCGCAATCATCAATCTAACATCTATCCGCGATATTACCAAACAGAGGGAGTATGAGAAGGTTCTGAGTCGAGATAGACGAGCATACAATATCATTGCCGAAGCCGCTTTCAATACGGCAACGTTTGATGAAGTATACCACAAGGTGCTTGTTGGCTTAGTTGACACATTGGGTTTTGATTTGGGAACTATTAACGTGTATGAACCTGAAACCAAACTGCTTATTCTCAAGGCATCTACGGGAGTTGATGATGACCCTGTTGAACCATCAATGCATATAGACGATGAATCATGGGTCACTGCGAGTGCAGCAAGACTTCGTAGACCAGTAATGGCATCAGATGTAACAAAGACGGAGTTTTACAAAACACATAGAGAGAGACTGGATAGAAGAAATATCAGATCACTAATAAGTTGGCCAATAATAAATGCAGATGATGAATTGCTTGGGCTCATAAACATCGCCTCACAATCGGTTAAGGAAATAGGTGAAGATGATATAGGATTTTTCAATACAGTTGCAGGCATGTTTGTAACTGTTCTCGCTCAGAAGCAAGCGGAGGAAGAACTCAGAGAAAGCCAAGAGCTCTTTCGAATGTTCACTGACAATATGCCGGGTCCTGTGTATATCAAAGACCACGAATCACGGGTTATTTTCATTAACAAATTCATGAGAATTTCAGGAATGACTAGGGATTGGGTAGGAAAAACGAATTACGAATTATTCGCTCAGGAAACTGCAGAGGAGCGAACAATCGCAGATAGAAGGGTGCTTGAGGAGGGACCCATAGAAGAAGTCCAGCGCATGCTAGGAGAGAATGGAACGCCGGTGACTTATAGAAGACTGAAATTTCCCATTCCCCGTGATAACCGTCCCCCACTTATTGGTGGTTTCTCCATCGATATTTCTGAGCAAGTGAAAGCAGAGGAAGCTGTTCAGGCAGCCAAGGACAGAGCCGAGTTTTTTACGGACCTGATGGCTCATGATATTAACAATATTCACCAAGGAGTTATGGCGAGCTTGGAATTACTCCTGGCAAGGTATGAATTGAAACCCGATGCACGCGAACTTGCACAGAATGCACTCAATCAGATACATCGTGGTGTTGCATTGATATCAAACGTTCGTAAATTCTCACAACTTGGTGAGGAAAAAGCGGAGCTAACCAAGACCGAGCTGGCAACAGAGCTTCTAACCGCCAGGCAAGTGGTTATTCAGTCATTTCCACACAAGGTAGTTAGTGTAGATGTCAAAGGGCTTGACTCGGAGATTTACGTTGAGGCGGATGAGTTTCTGAGAGACGCCTTTTTCAATATCATGCACAATAGTGCAAAATTCGATACTTCAGACAAACCACAAATTGACGTCGTCATAAAGAAGGACAGCGATGATGAGTTCATCATCATAGAGATTTCAGACCATGGTTCAGGTATAAGCGATGAACAGAAGGAAAAAGTATTCACGCGCCTTCAAGGAAGAACACAGCGCAGTTCGGGAATTGGTCTGACACTAGTCAAGCAAATCATCGATAGATACAGAGGCTCAATAAGTGTGAATGACCGAATAGCTGAAGACTATTCAAAAGGGGTGAAGTTTGAAATAAGGATTCCGAAAAGCAAGTCGTAGATGAGATAGAATCCCTCGGGCAATCCCTTTTATTAGGCAAAGGAGAGTTTCCAGAATCGGAACAGCTCATATGCGAAGTTGGGACCGGTGCATATGTCCTCTTGTGACCGTATGAAAAACTCGGAGAATCTTGTATGTCTGATATGAAAAACCGCATAGGTGAAGAGCAGGCGGATCATGGATTCAAACATCGAGAAATACTGGATGCCTTACATGATGCAATTCATGTTGTAAATAAAGACCTGATTATAATCTATCAAAACCCCGCATTTTCAAAATGGCTCGAATCCTTGGAACTGAACCCTGATATTTCTAGAAGAAAGCTAACTGAAGCATTTCCTTTCATATCAACAGAAACAATGAATGAGTATCGCCACGTATTTTCCAAAGGCGAGGTTCACTTTACGACAGAATACACGAAAGTTGGAAAAAAAGAAGTATATACCGAGATAACAAAGATACCTCTTATCCGAGAAGGCGTGACAGAGCATGTCACCACAGTTATCCGGGATGTCACACCTCAGCACATATCTCAAAGTGCATTGAGGGAATCAGAGGAACGCTATAGGGAATTGTATTCTAATCTTTCAGATGCGCTATTCTTGACCAATGAAGAAGGAGTAATTACGTTAGCAGGTAATAAGGCTGAGGCGATTTTTGGCTATTCACCCAAGGAGTTGGTCGGAATGCATTTTGCCAAGCTGGTTCATCCTTCAATGCGAGAACAAATATCTTCTGAATTTCAGTCAAGTTTTAAGACAGGCGCAGTAAATCCAGATGGATTAGAGGTCATTGGGGTAAGGAAGGATGGAAGTTCGTTCACGTTCCATATTACAAATACAATGAGGTGTTCTGGAACCAAACCAATCGGATACCAGTCTTTGATTCGAGATGTGACAGAGAGGAAGAAAGCAGAAGCAGCCTTACAAGAAGAACGCGACCGTGCACAGATGTATTTGGATATTGCAGGAGTAATACTCGTAGCTCTTGATGCTGACGGATGCATTAATCTGATCAATCAAAGGGGAGCAGAATTGCTTGGCTACAGAGAAGAGGAAATTCATGGAAAGAACTGGTTTGAACTCGCAATGCCTGAAGATGAAAAGGTTCGCACAAAGCAAGTGTTTGTACGTTTGATGCAAGGAGACGCCACTTTGGCATCGGAATTTGAAAACCGAATCGTTACCAAATCAGGAGAGGAAAGGCTCATAGAGTGGAAAAACAAATTCTTGGTGAATGCGGAGGGGGGAATCATCGGCACTCTAAGCTCTGGCGAAGACATTACTGAAAGGCGAAGGGCAGAGAAAGAATTACAGGATTCAGAAAGACAATACCAGGTTATTTTTGATGCAGCGCCTATTGCTATTGGCGTTTCTAGAGAAAATGGTGAAGTTTTGGATGTTAATTGGTCAATGCAGGAGATGTTGGGTTTCACTGATGATGAATTGAAACAAAAATCGGCGGTTGATGTTTATACAAAGCCAGAATATAGAGAGAGAATCCGACAGGCTCTGATTAATGAAGGTAAGGTCAGAGATTTCGAAGTAAAAATGCGCAGAAAAGATAGAAGAGAGATTGACGTACTCTTGAATGTCGATTATGTCAACTATGAGAGCGAGATAGCTCGACTCTCTACAATGAGAGACGTTACGGAATTAAACAGGACCAAAGCAAATCTTGAGGAAGCCCGAGCAAGAGCGGAGTTTTTCAATGACCTGATGGCTCACGACTTAAGCAACGTTCATCAGGGTATACTGATTGGGGCGGAATTGCTTCTGCGTAAAGAAGAGTTATCCCCAGATACAAGAAGACATGCAAAGGCGATTAGTGATCAGGTTAGCAGAGGGATTCAGCTTATCGAAAATGTTCACAAGCTTTCCAAGATGGAGGCTGAAGCAGAGATAGAATTGCAAAGAACTGATCTTTATGCTGTGATTGCAAGAGCGATACTCCTTGTTCAGCATGCATTCCCTGAGTCTGAAATTAAGATTGACATCAGGTTCAAGCCAGAAGAAGTCCTCATACATGCTGACGAATTTCTTATTGACCTCTTCTACAATCTCATCC
>CAYMLT010000216.1:4745-5945 GCA_964391265.1 uncultured archaeon | reverse complement strand
AATTATAACAAATACTAGATTAATTGCTCAAAAATGATATAATAAAAAAGCAAAAACTATAATAGTACTTAATCAATAATTTCTTTGAGAACCTCGGGTGTATCCTGGAACGAGAATCCGAGATGCTTAATCTTTCCAGCTTCTTTTGCTTGCATTGCGCGTTCAATAAGATTGAGTCCCAGCACCTTTTCCTCATAGCTTTTCTTGTTAAGTGCATGGAACAAGTAAACATCTATACTATCAACATCGAGTCGCTCCAACTCTTCATCAATGAACCTGTCAAAGTGCTCAGATTCAGTGAAGTCCTTTGACCCCACAGGGCATTTAGTCACTAGATTTACCTGCTCTCTATAGCCATCCTTTAGTGCTATCCCAACGACTACTTCACTTTCACCTCGGTGGTAGGTCCAAGCAGTATCAATGTAATTGATACCATTGTCAATTCCTTTTCGGATTAACGTGATTGCCTCGTCACGTTTTATTTTGTGGCTCTGCCCTTCGGTTGGTAGACGCATGCAACCATGTCCAAGAGCAGATACTTTTCCCAATTTTCCTAAGGTTCTATATTGCATGTATTTTCAACTCACAGGGCAAACTGGAATGGTAGAATACCCCTGTTAAATCCACGGGTGCATTTTATTCTAAGAAGCTGATTATACTTAATAGCAGATACCCCCTTAGTCAAACTGAGTGTGGAGGTTATTTTTTGAAGGCAACTACGACTAAGCAAATCATTGTTCTAACTATCAGTATTCTACTTATCACATCTGTAGTATCCATAGTTTCCCAAGAGGGTAGTACAGATTTGACTTCAATGGAAAATCCTTACACGAAGGAATCTTTTGTCACCGCAGCCACATATGCACCTGGGGACTATCCTAGTGGACTCACTCTCTCGAATGGAGATGTTCTTGATGGAAGCGCGGGTGGAGTATTCAACATAAATGGAAATTTCACAATTCCTTCTGGCGCCACAGTGACAGTGGCCGCAGGGTATAAAATAACCCTTTATGCGGATAACATAATCATCGCAGGAATTTTGGATGGAAATGGTGCAGGTTACTCTGGGGGAGCGGCTGGTGGTATTCCTGGTGGTGATGGCAACTGCAATCCCTACACAGGCAGAGGTAGAGGAGGCCCCTCAATGGGAGATGGAGGAGGAGGCGGGCGATGGCTAAGATGACGATGGTCCAGGCCCTG
>CAYMLT010000216.1:0-4735 GCA_964391265.1 uncultured archaeon | reverse complement strand
ATACGGAAACCATGGTGAAACTCCTACATATGGTGGTCTTGGTGGAGATATGTATGGAATAATGGGATTCGCAGAACCAGTCCCCTCAGAGTCCGATATAAGGATGGGTGCAGGAGGCGGTGGAGGTGCTGAAGGAAGTTACGAAGGTGCAGCTGGAGGTGCTGGTGGGGGTGGCATCTACTTTGAAGCAGTAGGAGATATCCTAGTCAATGGTACAATTCAGTGTGATGGAATCGATGGTGTAACTCCTCCCGATGCAGTAAATGATGGAGGCGGCGGTGGTGGAGGTGGTGCTGGTGGGGGGATTCTATTGTATGGAAACAATGTTCAGGTCCACGGGTCATTGCTTGCAAAAGGAGGCGATTTTGGAGAGGGAAGCTGGGGTATTTTTAGTGTGGGATCAGATGGTGGTGGAGGCGCAGGTGGGAGAATCAAAATTGGCTACTCCACGTCACTAAACACCACTGGAGGAACAATATCTGTTGCGGGAGGCGGTAATGCCATGTATGGTTCTTACCATACATATTGGATTGATTACGTTATTCCATCAATAGTTCTGAATTTCCCTGCAAACACAACTCATCATAATTCAAATATGGAAATCAAAGTAAATGTATCTGACTCCCGAGATTTGCAGCAGATCAAATACAATTGGGATGGTTCATCAAACACCACAATTTCACTAAGTAGTTCATATTACATTCTAACGGCATTACTCCCTGCTTCTGAGGGTGAACATGTTCTCGATGTTTTCGCTTTGGATGAGCCAGGGTACTGGAATCACAAGACGTATGCATTTAGTTCAGATGACCTTGCTCCATCTATTAGTCTGGATTCGCCAGTGAATAGCACGTTTCATTATTCAGGAACGTTAGTCAACATTTCAGTTTCGGATTCAATAAGCGTGGATCAAGTTCTGTATAATTGGGATGATGTCGGAGATAATGTAAGCTTAAGTGAGCCATACGATGTGTTTCTACCTCTTGATGATGGTTTGCACAATCTCACTGTATATGCAAGCGATTTAGCAGGCAATTGGGAAACAAAGGAGTATGCATTCGTAACGGATGACAGTCATCCAGTGATTTCGTCACCATCTGACATTAGATACATCGAAGGAAACACGGGATATGGCATTTTGTGGTTCCTTACTGATGCGCACCCGTATAACTACACGGTCACACGGAATGATACATTCGTAGAATCAGGAGTTTGGACTTCTGGAATGTATGTCAATATCATCGTTGACGGTCTTGCTCCAGGATTGTATTTTTACACTATTGTCGCATTGGATTTGCTGGATAATCTCTTCACTGATACAGTGGTTGTGACGGTTCTGGAATTATCTACACCTTCGATAAATCATCCAGAGAATATGGAATTTGAGGAAGGTTCCGAAGGCAAGTACATCTTATGGGTGGTTTCAGACACATATCCAGAGGAATATGAAATTCTAATCGATGGAGTCTTGAATCAGACTGGTCCTTGGGATGGATCAAACATTATTTTCATTCTTGATGGCTTTGCAGATGGCATATACAACATATCCCTCACGGTGTATTCGGAGTCAGGTCCTTCGTCAAGTGACATCGTCTTTGTGACAGTGGATGAAGTAATTGCTACCACCACAACTACTACAACTACAACAACTACCACGACAACTACTACAAGCACCACTAGCACGTCAACTTCTACAACATCAACGCCTGATACAAGCACAACTGGCACTACTGATTCAACAACAAGTATCACGGCAATAGATCCTGCAGTGATTCAATTTGCTTCGGGAGGTATAGTCGGTGGATTCGCTATTTTGCTTATTGTTGCTGTCCTGAGGAGAAGGTCTTGATATCTCTAGGAAAACTATGAAATGTGCTGACTCCAAAAACAGAAAGCGATATTGCAAACAAGATCAACAATCATTGACCCGCAGGTCAATGATGATAGAATAATAACATGATTTCCATATTGAATATGTGATGAATAATGTCAGATGATGAAGTGTTCGGGGCAATCTCTCACCCTATCAGAGTAGAGATACTCAAACTGTTAGCCGCCAAACCAATGCGTTTTGCAGATATGAAACGGAAACTCAAGATAAAGAGTAGTGGACTTTTGGATTTTCATCTTAAGAAAATGAAGGACATTATCACCACAACCGCCCATGGTGATTACATGCTTAATGACAGGGGGTATGCGGCGATACAGGCAGTCGATGTCGTTTCAAAATATGGTTGGCAGAGAAGAGCATACTTGCTCAATGTCATTGTTTACGGCCTATTTACCATCTTCTTTCTCTTCTTGCTCGGCCAAGGAGTCCCATTCCTTCTCTGGTTGGTTGTTTTTGGAGTTCATACATGTTGGATCGTTTTCTACAGCTATTGGTCCCTTGTGAAAAGGAGGGTACATCTCATGCGAAATCATTCTTCCGAAGATGAATCTCCTTAGATTAAGAATGGTCACCAAAGGTCTATCAGGGTGTTAATCGCTAATAGAGTGGAGTGTGGTTGGATTTCCATGTCTTATTCAGGACGAATTGAAATAGCATCGTATGAAGACTTGGAGGCAATCCAAAGTCTACTAGAATCAGTTGAAGAGCCTACTGAGAATATTGATCCAGATTTCACAAAATTCTTCATTGTTCGGAATGAGGCGGAAAATAAAATCATTGGATGCGTTGGTCTAGAGTTATTCACAGGTACGGCAATGTTACGATCTTTTGCAATCGACCCAGAGTATCATGAAACTGAAATGGGCTCTAGTCTCGTCAGGAGACTTCTGGACGATGCATTTGACGCAGGTTCGGATGCCGTATACGTGTGCGCGGCAAAGGCACCTGACTTCTTCTGGAATAATGAATTCATAGGAATTGATTTAGACGACATCCCACGAGAGATTCGTGATTCTGGATTATTCATTAAGGATTGCCCTCGTGTAGCAGCATTTGTGAAGAAACGAATCCTCTAGCAATACATCGAACCCTTTTTCATTCTAATGACACTCTCTACAAATATGGATCTCGTGGATGCAATCAAGGCCCTTCCAAAAGTTGAGCATCATGTTCATCTATTAGGAGCCATAAGACCATCGACATTGATGAGAGCAATCACAGAAACGGGTATTGATTCACCATATGAATCAATCAATGACGTAGAAAGAGCTTTTGAATTCAAGAATTTTGCACATTTTATCTCTGTCTACAAACAAACTATTGACTTGATTACGGAGGAGAAATATTTCGAACCTATGGCGTATGAGCTCCTTGAGAAAAGCAAGGAGTGCAATGTGAAATATGTGGAGATGAGTTTCTCCGCTCCAGACCATACTCGAGCTGGACTCGATTTTGAGTTAATGATGAAAGCAATTGAGCGAGGGGTTCGGCGAGGCCAATCGGATTTTGGTGTTAAAGCAGACATCAGGATAGACATTGTCCGTAGTTACGGATTGAAGAGTGCGATGGAATCTCTGGATTTGATTGAGAGCAGGCCTGATGGAATCGTATCCATAGACATCGGAGGTTCAGAGAAAGAGTATCCACCTGAGCCATATGCAGTGGCTTATGATAGAGCAAGAGAAATGGGACTCCATACAGTGGCGCATGCAGGAGAGGCAGCTGGTCCACATTCAATATGGGGAGCTGTGAAGCATCTTGGAGTAGAAAGGATTGGTCACGGTGTTACTGCTATTCATGATGAAACATTGTTGGAACATCTCAAAGAAAAGGGTGTAACAATTGAATCATGTCCCGTAAGTAATGTCCGAACAAAAGTTGTTGACTCGCTAAGAAATCATCCCATTCGAACATTCTATGATCGAGGCCTGTCACTAACGGTGAATAGCGACGATCCTACATTTTTTGAAACTGACATGAACAATGAGTTCTTGCAGCTGAACGAGGTTCTTGGATTTACGTTGCATGAGTTATTTCAGATATCTCTCAATTCCATTGATGTGTCATTTGTTGATGAAGAAACCAAACAACGAATGAAGGATGAATATGGAAAGGAGTATTCAAGAATCTGTGACGCTGTAGATTCATGATATTCATGCTGCGCTTGGGTTGATTGCCCGCTTTTCGGAAAATAGCGTTCGTCATAGAATCTATATTGCCAACTTTCCCAATTTGGAGCGTGTTAACCTTGAGTGCGAATAAAACCGACAATGAGTTACGACAGGAGCTTGAAGGCTGTACAGAATTTCAGAAGGATGTATTGATTGTAGTTTCCAAGATACCTGAAGGAAAGGTCAGCACCTACTCAAGAATAGCCAAGATGGTTGGAAGACCGAATGCTTACCGTGCAGTAGCAAACACGATGAAGAAGGGCCCAAACCATTCTGCAATCCCATATCATCGGGTTGTAAGCAGCGATGGTAGCCTGAGTGGAAAGCCAGAGTGGGCCGCAAAGAGAAGGAAGCGCCTCGCCGAAGAGGGAGTTCCTGTTTCAGGCGGACGAGTACGGATGACCAAAGATATCCTCTACTGAACCTATGATGTTGACTCGGAATTTCTGAGAAAGATGGATAAGTAGAGGATGGCTTGGGGATTCTTCGGAGTCACACATAATGATAGATTATCTTGCCTACTGTGGGCTAAACTGTGAAGAATGCCCTGCGCATCTAGCGAAGCAGAATAACGATGATAGTCTTCGAGAGAAGATGCAAGAAGAATGGGGCTCACCTGAATACCCTCTTACCAAGAACGATATCAACTGCGATGGGTGTAAAGCAACCGATG
>CAYMLT010000215.1:719-5967 GCA_964391265.1 uncultured archaeon | reverse complement strand
CCAAACTTGGTCAATCTGCTCGAGGCAATGATATTGCAAAGGCACTATCTTGGGTAACGATCCCAGTCCTTGCTTTGCCTGCAATGGCTTTCATGTACTTCATGCCTCAATTTGCAGCACTCATGGGTATGGATCTATTCGTACTACTACCCTCGACATGGGTCGCAGACCTCATCACATGGATCACCATTTCTTTCAATGGTGTGAATCTCCCCGCGTCGTACTTGCTCAACATTGCGAATCTGCTAGTGGTCCATCCCTTAGTTGAGGTCTCTGCAGTGTGTGGATTCATGCTAGTGATAGTCTGGGTAGGTCTTGTATCTGCAGATCGGTGCTTTGCCATTCATGCAGGTTCCCGAACTGAAAAGATCATTACTGTTGGACCTAACAATGCCTTTCTACGAGGTTTATCCAAGGTGTTTCCAGGTCCTTTCGGGATGCGAGTCACTTCATCCATGAAGGAATTTGGAAGGAAGACAGAGAATGTTTCAAAGATGGGTTACTGCATATTTCTCACGATATTAATCCCCATCATTTTAACATATAGTGGATTCGGTGATCTGATTGGAGATCCCCTCTTTGCAATCACAATGACTGTATTGATTACAGGAATGATGATGGGTGTTTTCTCAGCTATGTCATTTGGGGGCGTTGGGTTTATGGATTCAAGAGACCAACTTTGGATTTTGAAGAGCAATCCTAGTGGCGTTACGAAATTTGTATCCGCAAGGTTGTCATCTTACTTCCTAATGGCGGTTCCGTACACTCTGCTTCCAAGTATTGTCATTAGCATTATGATGGAATTGAGTCTATTAGAAGCAGTTGTTCTGTTTCTCTTTGCCCTTTCAACTGTCTGTAGTGCCTCTATGATTGGCGTTGGCGTAACTGCAAGTAATCCTTCTTACACTGATACAAAGAGTGGAGCATTCATAATCAACACACTTGCTACTATGCTGATCACGATGATTAGTCTGATGGCTGGATTGGTCTTTGGGATGCTCACGATTATCCAAGAGGCGAATCTTATACTAGGCTTGACACAAGCCGCATCCATTCTGCCAATTGTTGGTGTTATTCTCGTAATCATTGGAACCATTCGGCTAATCCGAACGGAGAGAGCATAAACTAAGAGCTCGGGTGTTTAGAAACAGAGATATAGACTAGAACTAGTTTGAGTAGAGGGACCTCAATTGATTGGAATCCTTCTGCTCATCCTACATGTTGTGACATACTCTTTTCTAGGAATTGCCCTGTATGCACTACGAGGCAGAGTATCACTTATTCCATACTATCTGTACCTTGGGATTCTACAAGTCTTCGTATCCTTGATGAGCACCATCTACATCATCGACCTTGGATGGGGAATCCAAGTTGGCGGTGGAAACATCGTATACTCAGCAGTAATCTGGTCTGTGATGTTGCTCTACATTATGGATCGCGATCCTGACCTCACTAAAATGGTGATTCTTAGTTTGGTGGCAATACAAGCAGTTTTCCTCTGCCTGTATCCTCTCTTCTATGCAGTCTTAGAAAGTGCTGTTGCAGTTAATCCACTTCTCATACCCTCCGAGATTTTTCAAACAAGTTTCTGGATTTTTATTGTAGGCAATATTCTCTCATTGTTTGAATTGATAGCAATGGTGTTTCTTCTTGAATGGGCAGGAAAGAAATGGTCGAGAATTCCTGCATGGCTTCTTGTGATTGTAGTCTACATTTTCACGTTACTTGTCGATGGGGTACTCTTTCCCTTATTCGCCTTCCCGGTAACCCTATCAATCTCTATCGTTCAGGGAATGGCTTCAATTATCAACAAGCTTCTCCTTGGCTTGCTGTTCAGCTTGACAATGCTCGTAGCCATTGCATTACTCAAACCGAAATTTACTGAGGATGCTTATGGACGCACATTGAGATTCACAGACCTTCTCACACTTCCAAAATGCGATGTTGTACTGGCTCTCAGAACTGCGGAAGAGAATCAGGCGATGGTACAACTGATGCTAGACCTTCTAAGCCATGACATCAAGAATTACAATCAGAGTGCTCATATGTTTCTAGAGCTAATTGAATCTCATAATCCAGATCTAGACAAGAGAACAATTCTCAATATCGAAAATGCAAAATTAATTCTCAAAGAATCGATTGATACTGTCAGCAATTTATTGATTCTGAATAGAATTCAAGATGGTGTCATTAAACTTGATATCATAAACTTGGAAGAGGTTTTTGATGTGGCCTTTAGACGAGTCAAAGACACATATCCAACAGTAACAATGAATATAGAGAATCGGGCAGCCATAGATGGCGTGAAACTGCGAAGTCATATTCTTCTGACAGAAGTTCTGTATAATATTCTCGCCAACGTAATCAAACATAGGATTGACGATGCAGAAAATGTTGTTGTTGATTTGTCCGTGAAGAAAGAAAGCCATCATATTGTATTTGGAATTGGTGACAAGGGACCCGGAATCGCCGATTGCCGCAAGGACGAGATATTTCAGAGATTTCAAAAACGGGGACAGAAAGGAGTAGGTCTGTCTATTGTACGACAAATACTTGCTCGGTTGAATTCAGAAATATGGGTCGAAAACCGTCCGGAAACTCCGGATGATTATTCGAAAGGTTCAGTATTCTATCTCAAATTGCCATCGCAGGGGAAGCCATGATGTTGATCAGGTTTCTGCGTACCTCTTGCCTTTCTCCGTCACAAAATATGATTGACCAAGGAAATTGTTATTGCAACCTTTATCTGCTGATGGACAGCCAGAGCATGAGGACGATTCATTCGATTCACATTCAGTTATCTTGAGAATACCTCTCTTTACGAGCAGAAGAAGCATATCATCCAGTGTTTCCATTTGAATTCCAATGGTTCTCGCTATCTCCTGTTTGCTCTTCATTCCCCCCTCAATGATTAGCTGAACGATTCTCTTAAGCAATACTCAGCCTCCAATAGGAAAGATCCCCTTTTCTCCTCCAAGTCTATCTGTGAGTCTTAGCAACGCAGCACCCACCAGAATCAATCCAAAAAGCCAGATTGCAGGAGAAAGGCTATCCAATGGTGTCCAACCTATCCAATCATCCAGACCTAGCATTGAACCCAGAATATTCGTTCCAAAGACGATGAGATGCAATATAAATAGAATGGCTGCAAGTACTGTTGCAACGAGTGTATATGCATAACCCTCTCTCACACCATTCATGAGAGGCTTAATTCCGGCAAGATATACCGCGCTAACGATGTACAACATAGACGACCCAATCACATCTTCTGATGCAGGGAGCGGAAGTATTAGACCAAATCCGGATAGGGTATATAGAACTGCGACCAAAAGGTACAGAGGTCCTAATACCGCGTTTGCAAAAAGCGGCCAAGTAGGCGCCTGTTCTTCAGACAAGAAAGAGCCCTCCTATTACTACAACAACCAACGATACAACGTACGCCAAAGTCACTTGATAAAGTACCGAGAATCCTGCCCATTTCCACGAGCCTGTTTCTTTCCTTATGATGGCTATTGTAGCAATACATGGTGTATAAAGGAGCACAAAGACCATTAACGCCAGAGCCTGAACCGGTCCCAGAAGCAACGCAAGGCTTGCCCCTATTGCTGTTTTTCCTTGAACTGCAAAAATAATCCCAAGTGACTCCACTACAACTTCTTTTGCCAAGAGGCCAAAGATTAATGCTGCCACGATTTGCCATGGAAATCCAATTGGCGTGAATAGCGGTGAAATTGCATTGCCAAGAAGTGCAATATACGATTCGTCTATAGTTACTCCATATCCAGCTGGTCCAGTATTGGCAATAAACCACAAAACAATTGCCCCAGCTAGTAGATACGTTCCCGCCTTTTTTAGGAAGAGAATCCCTCTTTCAGTTGCGTGAGTTACTGTGCCATGAATTGTTGGAACCTGATACATCGGTAGTTCCATGAGTAGTGGTGATGTCTGCTCTTTGAACAGTGTATTCTTGAACACCAGCGCCATGAGGATGGCCATTGCTATCCCAAGCAAATACATGAGAAACACCATGGTTCCCGCAATATCAGGAAAGAACACTCCTGCAATGAGAACGTAGACCGGCAATCTAGCTGCGCATGACATCAACGGACTGACTAAGATGGTGGTTAAGCGATTGGATTCCCCATCGATTGTTCTGGCTGCCATTATTGCTGGTACACTACAGCCAAATCCTAGTAGAAGGGGAATGAATGACCTTCCGTGTAATCCCATCTTTACCATGATTCTATCCATCACAAATGCGGCTCGAGCCAGATATCCGCTATCCTCAAGCATGGAAATTGCCATGTACATGAAAAGAATCGGGGGAATGAACACAAGGATGAAACCTACGCCACCAATTATACCCTCAGTAAGAAGAGACGCAATCCACGGTATTGGGATTTGTGATGCATAGCTTCCAATCCAGGATAATCCAACCTCTATCATTGCCATAAAGACCGCGCTTGCTTGAAATGTGAAGTGAAACATCGCCCAGACAATGAGCAGAAAGATTGGGAGCCCCAAATATCTATGCAGAAATACGCGATCCAGCATATCACTTAGAATCCACTTGCCTTTGCCAGACTGATACACTTGGCATAGAATATCTCCAATGACTTCGTATCTCTCATCTGCAAGAATCAATTGTGTGTCGTATATGTCTTCGTCATCGAGACCTTCTAATGAATCCTGACTAGTGGGGTTGTGATGATTCATTGAATCACCTCACGAATCCGATTGCGTATGTCGGGGTCCTCAATCAATGATACGACCTCTTCATCTCCTTCAAACACTTTGAGGGCCAACCATCTAGGAGGATACCTATCAATCAGCGCCTTGTTCTCTTCAAGGATAGCCACTATCTGTTTCAATTTGCGTTCTATCTCTTTGTTGTATTTGATTGCAGGCGGTCGAAGCTTCTCGAATTCCCCATGATGATGATGTTTCGGGTGATAGTGTAAGTGGTCCCTGCCATTGATGTCTCCAGGCAGATGTTCGATAGGTAAACTTTCTCCATCTTCTAGTCGATGTGTGTGGTTTGGAACAATATCTAGAATTGCCTGGCGAAGGTCGTCCATTCCAATTTTCTTTGTAGCTGTTGCTGCTACAACGGGTGCATCAAGCAAATGAGAAAGTTTTGCTATGTCAATCGTGTCTCCGCGCCCATCAACAACATCATACATGTTCAGGACAATAACAAGATTCACCTGCATCTCGATCAGTTGTAGGGTAAGGTAGAGATTTCTTT
>CAYMLT010000215.1:0-709 GCA_964391265.1 uncultured archaeon | reverse complement strand
AGTTGAGCTGCATTAAGAACATCAACAACCACATCGGGTCTATGTTCGATTAGGTATTGTCGTGCCACTTGCTCATCTTCCGACACTGCAGAAAGCGAATACACACCCGGTAGATCAATTACCTCGAACTGATGCTCTTTAAACTCAAAATAGCCTTCCTTTACTTCAACCGTTTTTCCAGGCCAATTACCGATATGCTGTTTCAGTCCAGTTAGATTGTTGAAGACGACTGATTTTCCCACATTGGGATTTCCGATAAGTGCTACTCTGATTGGCATCTGTCAGTCCACCACATGTACCATAAGCTTACTTGCAAGCCCATACCCAAGCGCCACTCTTGTCCCTCTAACTTGGATAAGAACTGGACCACTACCTCCTCCGTGAATAACTTGGAACTCGCATCCTGTTGTTATTCCTAGGTCAAGAAGCCTTCTAAGAATGCGCCTACTTCCATGGCGCCCCCTTCGATGGTGTCTTCCTTGATGCATTCCTTCCATGTTTTCTTCAAATTGTTGCCAGTGCATACCGAATCCCCGTCGTGCATACTCTTGGCGAACGACACGCACCAATCTGCATGTCTTGCCTGATGAAACCACAGTAAGAAGCATCGTGTTCTCAGTCAAATTCTGTTCAGCTGTATCACCATCAGTCATATTCGACCCTCAGAGCTGCTAATAAAATGTTAGTCTTATCTAACTTTCACTAGGTT
>CAYMLT010000214.1:0-6023 GCA_964391265.1 uncultured archaeon | reverse complement strand
GGTTTGGGATATAATCGCAGAGCTTTGTGGTTACGCGAAGCAGCCCAACAGATTATACAAAGGGGTTTTTTTCCACAGGACGAAAAAGAACTCAGGAATCTCAAGGGAATTGGTCCATATACATCAAGATCTATCCTAATCTTTGCATTCAATATGGACTTAGCAGCAGTTGATACGAACATCCGAAGGGTCCTGATTTCTGAAGGATTTGCAAGCAAGGATACATCAGAGGACGAGCTTCAGAAAATTGCTAATTCATTGCTGTTGAGAGGCCAGTCGAGTGATTGGCATAATGCGTTAATGGATTATGGAGCAGAAGTACTGACATCCAGCAAGACGGGAATTGCGCCGACTTCAAAACAACCGAAATTCACCGGATCAGTCCGACAGATTCGTGGAGAGATAGTTCGTATTCTAGCAGAAAGCGATACACTAACACTGGATGAACTCATATCACTATTGAACCACAGAGAGATTAGGCACACTGAAATCCAGTTGATTCTCGAAAAACTCATCTCCGAGAGCCTCGTAGATAAAGATGAAAGAGGAAGATATGGAATCGGTGATTCTTGAACTCATTAATACTATAGAATCGCCTTTTTCCAAATCTTATTAATTAAATGCCAAACGCGAGGAGCAGTAGTACAACATAAGAGAGGCCTGTCTGTGGACAAAGATATCACTCCCCGAATGTATCAATTGAATGCCAGGGACCAAGTCATTCATGATTATGAGTATGAAGGGAAAACTGTCTTTTTGGTGCTCCTTCCTACAGGTATGGGCAAGACCTTCATTTCAACATTGACCATTGAGATGCTGTTAGAGAGAGGAATCGTTGGACAAGATGAAAGCATCCTTTTCCTAGTCCAAGACAGGAAGCTAAAACACCAGCTATATGAAATGGCAACTAATTACGGGCTTTCACAATATGGGTACCTGTATCTCCTTGATGAGCAAAAAGGAATCCCTGCCCATATGGCTAGACAACATTCTGCACTTGCAAAATTCATTTTTGCCACGCCAGTGATGCTGGCGAATGCTATTACTGGAAGATCTCCTCGAATCTGTATTGAAACACTAGCTAAGGTCAAAATTGTTATAATTGATGAGATTCTGGATATTCTCGCTCAGAGTTATGGGGTTTCGCGTCCTCGGGAAGACACAATATCCTATATTGAGAAACGGTTTGGGAGAGGTAGAAGCTTCACCAAATTAGTAACAGATTTGAAGCGAGAGATTGAAACCTCCGCTGCTGGTAGCTACGAGATCAATGAAGCACAGATCGAAGAACGGTTAATTCGAGAGTTTTCAGCTAGGAATTATCGTCTGGATAAGAGGTTTGAACCTATTCTACATATCTTGGGTATTCTAAAGCCAGAGTCGGAAAAGATTGTGCTTGGCTTGACAGCATCTCTTTCACAGGATGCAAAGATCGATCTCCTGAAGCAACAATTTGGTGGAGAGAGAAAAATTGCAGAGATTCACCCAGTAGGGGATGATTTCGAAGACCATCAACCCGCATATCAACTGCAACGAATACGTG
Organism: uncultured archaeon; assembly: GCA_964391265.1. GTDB lineage: Archaea > Asgardarchaeota > Thorarchaeia > Thorarchaeales > Thorarchaeaceae > MP5-2226. Next base: position 4,480 of record CAYMLT010000214.1, on the reverse strand, counting down.
TATTTGATGATTGGGTGTCTAGTGTTGATGCGTCTATTTCCAACGTCAAACGGAGCTTGATGAGTACTCTCAACAGAATCTACAAGATGCTTACGGGACGAAACAAAATCCCAGGAGACAGAATCCTTCTTTTTGTAAGTGATCTGATGGCAAAGAAGGAAATCCAAGAGAAGTTGCTTGCGAGAGTCAGCGGTGATAGAGGACGCTTCGAGTTTCTTCTATCTTCTGCAAGAGGATATCTTTTGATGACGGTTGCTAGACAAAGACTGCTAGAGAGCACGTTCAGCACATTCCAGAAATTCAGTATGGAAATTACAAATAGTGTCTTATTAGGAAACTCAGATTTTGAAACCATCAGAAACATGATAACAGAAAGAGCAACCAAAAATCTACCTGATGAAAAAGAGAAACGTCTATTCTACTGGCTAGAGAAACTCACGCAAGAAGGAAAGAGTGTCCTGGTCTTATGCAGATTTGTTGGAATGACAAAGCATCTGATGAATCTGGCTCAGCAGCAGGGCATACCTAGTACCAATGTTCATGGCAGGATGGCTGGGTCAATACAGCACGAACGAATCAAGTCATTCAAAACTGGCGAAGCTAAAATCCTCTTTGCTTCAGAAAGGCTCATAGAAAAAGGAACTGACCTCCCTGAAGCTGACGTTGGCATTTATTATGGAACCACGGTTTCACTTGAGAGGTACGAACAGAGTCTTGGTCGAATAAGAAGCAGTGTTCACAACATCAAAACATTCTACACCATCAGCTACAATCAAACTGTGGAAGATGAGAAGGCATTGAAGCGAGATACAATGTTCCTCCAGTTAATTGGTGGAAAATTGGGAACACAAATAGATGAGGATTGATACCATCCCTACTCAGGTATTGACTCAGGTTTGTTCTCATCCAAATATTGCCAGTACAGAACAATGGGGACCTTCCGATCAAATCCAACTCGTTCATATGCTTTTCTCGCAGCGTCATGGGGCGGGTCAAGCCCAGTTTCAACAAAAGCATATTTCAAGCCTTGGTTTCTGAAGTATTGCAAAACATATCTATACATGAACTTGCCAAGACCGTTTCCTGCAAACTCTGGAAGAACTCCATTATTCTCAATTATTCCGAATCCTTGGTCTCGTTTCAAACGAAAAGTCACAAAACCAATGATAGCAGTATCCTTCTCTAATACCCAAACCCATTCAGGATGCTCAGCGAAGAGATCGTGATTTTGTTTCGTCTTTCTGGTTTTCCAATCCGCATTTGGGCTGTTCATGTGAAAATAGAGTTCTTTTCCGTGCATCGAAATCCAGCTGTCATGGATTGCTTGATAACAGGTGACAGTAATCTCATCAATCTGAGGAAAGTCTTCCTTGGATGCGGGGCGGAGGGTGAATTCATTTCTCGTAGCAGGGATCATGACATAGGGACTCCTTTCGATTCTCCAAGTTCTTGCTGCATATAAGACTGAACAAGTACGCCAAGAAAAACCTATGAGTATGGAATCGACAATCTTTGTCAAGGTATTCCTTCAGACTATTGGAGCAACCACTGACATATCTTCAACATCAAGTCCCACTCAGAATCTGGGTCGTTCATTGTTATATCCCAAACCTTAGTTCCATCACGCATGGTTCCTTCTTCGTATTCTGGATGTGGACTTGTCATAAACACTTTCCCATCTCCACACTCAAAGGCAATCATGCAGGCTTGCTCTGTACCAGTATATGTAGCAATTGACATAATTCCTGTCATATCGGATGCGTTGAAATATCCCGAAGCCTCATAGTTAATAGAATAGGTATCTGGTTCCAAAGATAGATCAGGTCCAGTAGAATTCTTATTGATGGTAATATTAACTAGGAAATCTCCAGCCCCAAACGCATCAGGATAGAGAGTACCATTGAATAAACCAAGTCGGTATGATGTTGCATAAGAAGCACCACCATCAACTCCAAAGTATCCACCTCCTCCTTCAACAAACTCTCGAACTAATTCCCTTTTTTCGTCTAAGATCTCACATCGTCCATCACACCAACAACCACCAGGCATAACAAGAATATCGTACAAATCAAGATCGCCGTTCTCAATATCTTCCGAGGCAATAATAGTCACATCAGCACCCATCCATTTGAACATGCTTTCTAGCGCGATTCGACTTGTCGCGCGTATACCACGATCGGTGTAAATGGCAATATTCACTCCATTTAGTTCGCCAGGTATGTTGAGATAAACAGCAACTGAGGAAATTGCCACAACTACAAGAACCACTGTTGTAATTGCTATGGTTTTCTTAGATGGCTTGTATCCACTCATCCTGTACAAAGTCTCCTTTGCTAGAACTATATCAAGAACGAACAATTTCTTGCTAAAAAGAGGAACCATCAGTGCATTCGGCTTTGACAGTTTCAAATTTTTCGAAAGAGAGAAATGCAAACATGTAAAAAAGAAAATACTTACAATTTCATCAATAAGGAGTGTATTGAATAATGGGTAAAGGCGCTGCTTTGCTTGGCTTAATACTAATCATTGTTGGATTACTTCCAATTTTGAACACAATGTTCCTTGCTACATATATTGACCTCAGTATGATTCTGAGTTATTTCAACTTAGGACTATACTCAATTGATTTGGCAGGATATCTCTTCACAGAAGTGATGCTGATTCTTGTAGGTCTTGGCGTTGTGCTACTGATAATTGGTGCTGTGAAATAATCAGCAAATCTCAATTAGCAGCAGTAATCAACGAGTATGAAGAAGGACGAATCAACCTGAATTGCATAAGAGGGGTCTTCCCCTCCTTTTTTTATTTTCCAATTCTGTCAGTAATTCACTGACTCATGAAGCTGTTAATGCCTACTCTCACTGTCATAACCTCTCCAGTGGCACACAATACATTACCAGAATGTAGAGTACACTCGACAATGATCTTGTTATCCTTGATCTCTTTCACCTTCGCTCTTAGTGATACAGGTTTCTTGAGTGGTGTTGGCCGAATGAACTTCACGAACAGAGAACCAGTTACATACATGAAGTGCTCTCCGTTCTTTGTTCCTTTCATTTTGTGGCCATATGCATTTGCGGTACCTGTTCCATGACAATCAATGAGCGTGGAAATGATTCCTCCGTTAAGAATTCCAGGAAAGGCAAGGTGATAATCCTTCGGCGTAAAAGATGCTACTACCTCTTCATCATCCCAGTAGCTCTTCAACTGAAGACCATGATTGTTGTTCTTGCCACATCCCCAGCAGAACGTAGTAACTTCGGGCCACTCTTCCTGTATTGTGGGTTTCATAATAACAGAACGAAAATCTCGAATTGCTTTATAAGTTGGGTTAGGGGATTAGCGAACAGCACTCATAAGTCGTAGAACACTCTGATCTTTTAAGGCGTAATCTGCAACGGTTTTACTCTCATCAAGTTTCTCCAGTGTTTCAGGATGCATTAGATAGAGATAGGGTTCGAGATTCGCTTGAAGAATGGGATTTGCAACAAGTGGAGCGGAAGATTTCTTTGCTTCTTTGAGGACTGTGGAAATCTCTTCGTAATCTGATACTTCCAATGTGCATCGTGATGATTCTTCGTACTTATCCCCTGACTGAACACCTAAAGTTATGATTATTTTCATGTGATATAACCAATTTCCATGGGTAAAATCAAACCTAATAACCATAATTACAGTTTAATGTAATTGGGAAATTTCAGCTAAGATATATATATCGCATTGCTTTTCCCCAACACGCTGGTTTTCAAGAAGGGACCAGTTCGCGTGGAGAATTTTCAAATGAAACGAACAACGAGGATGTTTTCGTTCTGCCTACTCTTTACCATGACATTAGCTCTAGTGTCATCTATGGGAGTAGCTGCTTACGCTAACACAGACCTCACAACTGATAGTGCTCGTGGTGGCGCACTTCAAAATGGAGTGACCGTTACAAGTACCCTTTCTGCAACTGGAACTACAGAGATGTGGACAATTCAAGTCAATGCAGATTGTGTGAAAATGTACTCGGTACTGACATGTGGATCAGCAGATTTTGACCTCTATGGAAGACTCGGTGCGGCACCAACCACAAGCACCTACGACTGGAGAGGCTACACTGGAGGTGGCGAAGAAGTCACTTTCAACAATCCTGGAGTAGGTACCTGGTACATCATGGTACGCTCCTATAGTGGTTCTGGTTCTTACAGCCTTACAGTAACTCTCACATATGAATCAGGCGGGGGAGACAACGTGTTGGAGAGTGGCGTTACTGAAACAAGCTCTCTTGCTGCTCAATATGCAACAGAAATGTGGACTATTGAGGTAGGGTCTAATGCTCTAAGTATGTACTCAGTCCTGACATGTGGGTCAGCAGATTTTGACCTCTATGGAAGACTCGGTGCGGCGCCGACCACAAGCACCTACGACTGGAGAGGATATACTAGCGGCGGCGAAGAAGTAACTACTAACAACCCTGGAGCAGGCACCTGGTACATCATGG
>CAYMLT010000213.1:0-6037 GCA_964391265.1 uncultured archaeon | reverse complement strand
ATAAGTGGAAATTTTGGAAAGAACATACAGGAGGCAATGCACAATTCTATTCTACTAGAAAGAAGCTGTAAAATCTACTTGATGGCCCTTCAAGCAGGTAATCCAGTGGAGCTACCAGAAGAAGTAGTTGAGGATGAAGCAGACATCTGGGATATGATGCGACATTACTAACTTCAAGCCTTTAGCAATTGTTGAAGCTTCATGAGATCTCTAGCTGGACCATCAGCCTTAATCCTACCGCCCATGAATGATCGCATTGCGGACACGGAGCCATCAAGTATTCCAAGAATAGTCTTTGTATCAGTAACAATTTTCATATCAGGTGTATCATGAGTGCCCTCAGTCACGGTCGCCATGCCATCTTTGAAGACCAGAAGGATATCCAAATCAATGTCTTTGTAAGTCATCAACATTGTTCTGTTGTAATTTTGAAACCGCTTCTGATTCTTCGGATCCTCAATTTTATTGACCATTTTTTGAACTGCATCTATGATTTCTTCTTTTGTGGAAATAGCAGTTCCCTCCTGCTCTTTTATATTGCAGGATAATTACTGAACATGGTGAAAAATATAACTATAGTAATTCGATTTCTCTCATGGAGCCCTCTGCTTCATTATTTCACGAACTTGGATACTTGATGTGAAAGCATCATCAGGTATTTCCTGTCTCATTGCTGCGAGGATACTTTTCGGAACACCTCTTCGTTCCAGCTCACGTTCAATCTTCCGCATACAGACTGTGACATTGGCTAGGGCATTCTTGAGACCAACAAGGCCAACTCTGAGATCATCATCAGAACATGTTGACACGTTGGAAGGAACACAGCACTTGAAAGCTAACTTTCTGCTTTGCGTTTCGTCATCATTCATGGCGATCCACCATCCGGATAATATATATCAACTTATCATTTAATTAGTATATGCTTTCAATATGTAATATTGTAACTCTTTTTGGATATGGAGCGGGCATTTTTGGCGCAAATATATTGTATTTAGTTACTAATTGGAAACAACGCAAGCACATGATAGACTAAATGGAAGTTAAGAGCAATGAAATTTCGGATTATGATAAAGACCTCAGCAGATCCGCAAGCCTCCGCAAGCCCTCTCGCAATTTCTGCTCATCGTAGCCGAACCCAATTCGCAGGAAGTTCTCCATTCCAAAGTGGGCTCCAGGTACAATTAACACATCCTTTTCTTTTCTTAGTTTGGCAGTCAAATCAAGAGAGGGAATATCCAAATCGTAGCGTGCAAAACAGATAGCTGCAGCTTTAGGAGGTACTGCGTCAATCAGATCGCTGTTCTTGTCTAGCCATTCCTTCATGATATGCCAATGAGCACCAACTAGGCCTTTGGCACGTTGCTCGAGCCGAGTTTTCACATCATCACTCAGAGCAATTGTTCCTAGATAGTCACTTAGAGCCGAGGGACATATCGAAGTGTAATCGGTATACGCCCAAATCTCTTCGGCAGTTTTCGGATCAGAAGCAGCAATCCAGCCCAAGCGAAGCCCAGGAAGTCCATACACTTTTGATAGACTAGAAGTGACTATAACTTTCTGACTGTAATCGAATGCAGAGGGAGCGTTTGGACCTTCAAGTTCTGCGCCACGGTAAATCTCATCAGACAAAAGCCATGCATCTCTATCATAGGTGATGTCAGCAATCTGTTTCAACTGCGATTCATCAAGAATAGCTCCAGTGGGATTGTTTGGCGTACAAATTGCGACAGCTGCTGTTTTTCTTGTGACGGCCTCCACTAATTCATCGATATCAGGAGTCCAGCAATTAGAAGTCATCTTAAGATGGAACGGTTTTACACGACCTCCAAGGTTTTTCCAAACACCATACAGTTGCATGTAATTGGGAAGAAGGACAACTAGTTCATCTCTGTCAGTGCTTTCGTGGAGCAAGTACCATGCTGCAACAAAATTAGCCTCTGCTCCTCCATTGGTCGCTAGAATGTTTGCAGCTGTAGTTCCTTTGTAGTCAGAGGAGATTTTTTCCCTCAATTCGATAGAACCATTGGTTTGGGTGTATCCAAGTTTCAAATCAAAGAGATTAGGTCGCGCTCCTGAATCATCCATCAATTCACCAAGTGTCACAGGAGACACTCCGCTTTCGGTTAGGTTGATTTCGACTTCATGTTCCCACAATGATTGATTGCGTTCAAGTGCAAATGGCTCTAATTTCAGCTCAATGACCTCTTTTACTTCAAAGCGGTGCATATTTATTTCGGGTATATCCTTCAGATTAAGTTGTCCTTTGTTGGAGAGAGAAGGATGGTTAGTTTGAAAGGATCAGACAAAGTAAGAGAGAAATTGCCTGCTTTTGAGGGAAAGAAGATTATTGCATTTCCTCTTTTGATACTAATAGTCGTTACTCTCAGTTTAGGATTCATGCTATTCCTTGACACCATACCTAGGGTGCTGAATACCATTGTATTCCTGACATTCCTCGAACCCATTCTTCCGATAGTAGGAAGTTTGCTTCTAGCAAGCATTGGCCTAATCCTTGTAACTAGTCTTTGGCGAAAGAAAGAGTCTATGATCAAGAAACATAAAGAATTGGCATATCAAAAAATACTCCCCAGAGGAGCGTCGGGCGTATTCATCCTGATGTCACTCATTCTCCATCTATTATTTTCAGTAAGATCACTTCCACCGGGACCACCAGTTAATCCAATCACAATTGAGTTCTCCAAATCTCTCTTGTATCTTCTCAACATCCCAGTAGAATATGACGTTGTGATAAGAGTCGCCCTAGGTGGCGTCTTCATTCTTTTTGGATTTCTAACGATGCGTAGAGCAATACTGACTTTCGGAGTAGATTACATGCTTGTTGTTTACCTCTACTTTCCAGAAGAGGGCGAGATACAAGAGAATGATATCTATTCTGTAATTAGACATCCAACATATTTTAGCGGGGTATTACTAATAATCGGGCTCATGATCCTTAGATTATCAGTATACTCAATTATTATTTCCATATTGATTTTTCTTGCTTTGAGTGTGTGGACCAGAGTGGAAGAGAAAGAGCTTGTTGAGAGATTTGGAGAAGGATATGCAGAGTATATGAATAAGGTTCCAGGATTGTATGTCCGTTTCCGGGACTTTGGAAGATATATCAGATTTCTGAAGGGATCATCGTAGAAAAATGAATATCTTCAAGTGCTTCCAAATGATTACTGTACATCGTTGATTCAGGTGACCGTGAAACCATTCGAATATATTGAGAAGCAATTGAGAAAGAAGAGCTTTGGTGTGATTAGTACCATCGACTCTAAGGGACGTCCGCACTCCACTGGAGTGATTTACACAATTGCACCAAAACCAAATCCATTCCACTTCTATATCCTAACCGGAGCAGAGTATCGCAAGACCAAATATATTGAAGCGAATCCAAACGTCGCATTCATGATTACATTCCCGCATTATTGGTTGAGATTTGTTCCAGCAAACGTAGTACATTTTCAGGGAAAAGCAGACATCCTCCCTTTTGAGGACTCGATAGGTAAAGAGTCATTCATGCAGAATAGAATCTCTAGAATGAATCTCAATACCGAAACAGATGATGAAATAATCTTCATAAGAATTAAGCCATCAAAGAAGCTCAACGTGTATGGATTGGGTATTCCACTGATGCAAATGAGGGGAGACCACGCAAATGCTGGGTACAAAGTTGAAATACCTGAAGACTTGAGATAATTAGAAATTGGTGGCATTGGTAGATTGAACGAAAATGAAGTGGCCAGGAATCTATCCCCCATTGGAGCTTTGTTGATAATTGCAATCATTATCATCTCAACTGGGCTTGTCCTCATTGCATATCCTGCAGAGGAAAACGTCTTTTCGTTTGAGGATAATACAATGGAACCATCGCCAGTGTACCATAGATTTTCCCTGCAAACAGCCGAACCAGTATTAGTTCATCTCCAATTCAACCTGATTTCCCGTGATAGTGAGGATAACTTCATCGAATTTGCCTATGGATTGTATGAATGTAATTTACAAACCTTCGATGGCAATTTTCAAATTGGTGATGATGATGCAATGTGGGAATTCAGAAGTGATTACTTGAAACATTCAGGGAGTGTGTGCGTAGAGAGTTATGATGATATCCTCTGGGGAGAAGATACAATTCAAGGGAGTTACGTGTTTGTTTGGTGGCTAAGCGCTCGAATTGAAAATCCAGACTGGTCATTTTCTGTAACCATATCTTTGAGGCCTGCATTTTGACACAGAAAAATCCCATGCAGATGAGTCCTATTCTTGGACGGAATCGAAGGGAGCGGGCCGTTTCTATTGGTATGATACCTTGACAACGATATCACGAAATGACCGTGCTTCAGAATTCTTGTGAACGATATCGGAAGCGGATGCCAATGAAGCACAGTTAATCATGGCAAAAATCACGAGGAGTTTTAAAAGAGGAAATGAAAGAAATCCCACTAGAAAACAAAGGAATTAGCTGAGCAAACCAAGCGAACCCCTAAGCTTTGTTATGGCAGATATAATTTCATCCCAAGAAGGAATTGATTTACCGCCCTCTGGCTCCAAGGTGAATAAACCGCTATACCCCCAAGTATGAATGACTTGTTGCAAAGCGTCATCAAATGAATAAGGAGCATCAAGCAAAGCCCATTGTCCATCTTCAATAGCGCCGCGTAGGTGAACATTAACAATACGGCCCTTTAGCTCTTCAAAAGCAGCCAATTCGTCATACATACCGGCCCATCTAGTGTCAAGTGTGATATGTGGAAATTTCCGCACGATATCAAAGGGCGTCTTACCTTCAAGATGTGTTGGCACATTTTCTACTGCAGCAAGTATATCAGGAAACTCTGAAGAGATGTGGTTCAAATCGTTTCTGAGGATAGATGGATCGAAATTCTCTTTCCAAGTATCCCACAAATGAAAGACTACAATTCGAGCTCCAACAAGATCTGCCAGTTGATACGATTCACGGACCAATCTCTTTCCGTGTTCCCGCTCATCATCTTTCTCAGAACATAGGTAAATTCCAACGTCACGATTGGCATGAATAGATAGAGTTGGAAAACCCGAAGACAGCAAATTCGTTGCCTTCTCCTCATTCGAGAATTTTGCACATTTTTGCCACTCACCATTTCGATGAGTCTTTGTACGGTCATCTCTAGGAGCACCACGCTCATCCCATTCTGCAAGATCTTGAAACTCGAATCCATCAACAAGTCCAGTTTTACCAAGTTGACTCATGATATTGGCAGTATTCTGCAAATCCGTGTAACGTTTTCCCACCAGAATATTGAGTGGAGCCGTAGTGATTGAGAGATTGGAGTTCATTGCATTCAATTTCCACATACTCATTCTGAATAACTATTTACTCCTGAAACCACCGCACCACAGACTGCGTAGTAGAGATCGTTTGTTAGGGTGTCGTAAAGATCACCATCAGCTCCATCGAACGCTTGGTCATTCCATGATCCCATTCCCCCAAATACCCAACTGGCAAATGCAGCTTCGATAAGCTGGCGTGCTTCATTGGAATATATGCAATAGGGTATGAAATCATCATTCACGTCAGACTCAAAGTCCACCAGTAGAGACCTATACCGTCTGAAATTCTCAGCCCAATGTTTTGTACGTTCATAACGATCTGCAAGATCTATTAGCTTCTCTAGTGTGTCATCAAGCTGAATTCTTGCAGTATTCACCGTTGGATATGCAGATTCCCAAGATTCACAATTTCGATCAAGAAGCACAACGGGCCGTTTCGCTGGTTGTGTGGAGATACTCTCAGTAAACTGCGGGCTATCAGAGTAGATGTGGCGCCCACTGCTAAGTTCGACTTCAATAAGCCAGTAACCACCTCCACCCTTGAAAGCTGCGAGGATGTGATCAGGAATCCCCCAAGATGTGGACTCGTAATGAAGTCTGACACTCTTTGTTTCTATTGTTTTCAGATAAATGAACCAATCTGATACATGCGATGCTATCACTTTGGAAGAGCCAGCAATTCCCTCTATTGGTTTTTCATGAAATTCAAAACGGTAACAAT
>CAYMLT010000212.1:0-6039 GCA_964391265.1 uncultured archaeon | reverse complement strand
AGCCCTGAGTGTGTCGCCGCCTGCCCCACCCCCGTCGACACACAGGGTCAGCCCGTCTCCTACCTGAGTATCGAGTGGCAGGTGAATCTCACCGGTGACACGACTGAGCAGTTTTTCCGCGCAGTATCGGTGCCGCGCACCAGTGAAGGGGTCGGGAGGGCGACGGAGTTCACCGTTGACTACGCCGCGAGCTACCAGACCCTCGTGCTCCACGAGATAGCGGTCGCGCGCGGCAACGCGAAGGCAAACCGGCTCTCGGCCGACCGTGTCAAGCTTCTACAACGCGAGCAATCGCTCGAGCAGCGGATGTTCTCGGGACTGGTAACAGCCACCGTGATTGTCGATGACGTGCGGGTGGGAGACACTATCTCCTACGCGTACACGATTCGCGGCCGCAACCCGGTGTACGGCCCGCGCTACTCCGGCTACTTTCCACTCGGGTGGGGCATGCCCATGGGGCGGACCGCCGTGCGGATCCTCGCCCCCTCGGGGCGCACACTGCGATGGCGCACGACCCACGGCACGTTCGAACCGGTGGTGAGCAGGCGCGGCAAAGCCACCGACTACTGCTGGACCGCCGACACGCTTCCGATGGTTGCCTACGAGGAAGGCTGTCCCGAGTGGTACAACCCGTTTGCCACCCTCCAGGTGAGCGAGTTCGGCTCGTGGCGTGAGGCGGCCCGGTGGGCGGACCAGCTGTATGCCTACCCCGACTCCGCCTCAGAGGCCCTCGATTCGCTCGTAAACGCCGCGCGGCAGCAGACAGAGATTGAGGCACGGGCCCGGGTGGTCCTCGATTTCGTACAGAACGAGATCCGCTATTTCGGTGTTGAGCTCGGCGCCAGCTCGCACCTGCCCTCTTCGCCCTCCGAAGTGCTCACGCGGCGCTTCGGCGACTGCAAGGACAAGTCACTGCTGCTGGCAACCGCACTCAGGCACCTGGGACTGAACGCGTGGCCGGCCCTTGTGTCCACCCATCGGGGCCCCTCCGTGTCCGACATGCTCCCCTCACCCGGCGTGTTCGACCATGTCGTGGTAGCAGCGGACATCGACGGACAGCGGCTGTGGCTGGACCCTACGGTGCTGCACCAGAAGGGGCGGCTGCAGAGCCGCTCGTGGCCTGATGTGGGCGTGGCGCTGGTGGTGGATCGGCACACGCGGGACCTTGAAGCTGTCAGCGCGCCCGAGGGGTACCGCAACGCAATCGAAGTGCTCGAAACCTACGATGTCGCTTCCTACGAGTCGCCGGTCACGCTGAACGTGACCTCCACGTACCAGGGACAGCATGCCGAGGAACTCCGTTCGTGGTTCGCGGCCACTCCCCGCGAGCAGATTGCCCGCCAGTACGAGGATTTCTACGCCGAGTACTACCCGGCCACCTCGCGTGACGGGGCGATCGAGACGCGCGACGACGAGGAGCACAACGTGTTCGTGGTGTCGGAACGCTACTCGCTTCCCCAGTTCTGGTCGCGCGGCAAGGGGCGACTGAGCATGACCGTGCATGCCACCACGATAGAGGCATTCGCGCAGTCCTTCGGGGTCTCGTCACGCTACCTGCCGCTTGCGCAGGAGTATCCCCTGATGGTGCGGCAGGTGTCGCGCGTGCGCTTCCCCACCGATGTCGAGTTGGAGAACGACACGATGAACCTGGAGGACGAGACTCTCGGCTACACGCTCCTGGTGGACTACGCCGACAGCACGCTCACCATGAGCACGGCATTCGAGACGAAAACGGGGCTGATACCGCCCGAAGCGGTCGCGGCGCACATCGAAACCGTGCGTGAGATCAGCTACAACGCGAGCTACAGCGTCTGGGTGCCCTATCGCGACCCGGTGCTGTCCGGGGCCGCGCTCGAACGCGTGCTGGAGCGGCTGGATGATCTCTCGGGCAGCCGGGAGCAGGCGCCGCAGCCCCGGACACTCGGTGCAGACAGTGCGGCACGGGTGTGTGCCCGCAGGCTCGAGAATGCGCTGAACGAACACGACGAAGCGTTTATCCGCGAGCGGTTCGAAACCGCCGTGCGACTGCCGCGCTTCGGCTTGCTGCTCACGGGCAGGAGTGACGCTGACGCGGTGTACTGGCTGAAGTCGCTGCGGCGTGACGGTGAGGAGTGCAAAGCGCTCTACCGGGCAACCGGCGAGGACGGGCTGACGTACATCGAGGTGACATATGTGCCGCAGAGCGATTCGTTCACGGTGGTTGACTGGCACAACTACTCCACCCGTGTGTCGGTCCGTGATCTGGCGGCACAAATCGCCGAGCTGGTGAACGGCGCAGCGGACAGCAGTGCCATGGGTCCGCAGGCCAGTGCCATGCTGAAGCTCACCACAGGCCTTCGACAGGCAGACAGCGCCGCCGTGGCACGTGCCATCGCGGCCATGCCCGAAGATCTGGCGGAGTCGCCGCTGGTGGTGGCTCTCCGCATCGCCGCGGCACGCGCGGCGGGCCCCGAAGCGGTCCGCGAACTGAACCAGTGGCTTGCGGAGAACCGGCGCCGCGCGAAGCGCTACGCGCTGATGGTGCTCGACTACCTCGTGGCACAGGCAGACCACGAGGGAGCGATGCGCGCGCTGGAGCACGTGGTCGACCTGGTTGGTGAAGACGCGGCGCTGGAGGCCATCCGCGGCACGCTCCTGCTGCGCCTCGAGAAGGTCCCTCGCGCCTGTGCCGCGTTTGCCCGCGCACTGCGCATGGAACCCGACTACGAACCAGCGTATTTCAAGCTGCTCGACATGTTCGTGGCGCAGAAGCAGTTTGCCGAGTGCGTGCTGGTGCTGGACGTGCTGGTGATACGCTTCGGGTACCGTCTGAACGCGGACAACCTGGGCGCACTCGAAGGGTACGAAGAGTTCGTGCGATCGCGCGAGTTCCGGCGCTGGGAACAGAGCCTGAAGGAGTAAGGAATGTCAGAGAATATCACGCACATCGCCGTGTCGGACGACTGCTTCCGCCTGGCCTCGGCCTCGGCGAAGATCTGTGAGCCATTCAAGCAGGCCATCGCCTCCCATGGCGACTTCGCGCGCCTCGGCAGTGTCACCCGCCACGGCGACCGGTTCAACCCGGTGCTCCTGGAGCGGTTCCGTGACTGCTGGGAGCAGCGTACGCCGGAGCAGAACCTTGAGCCCAAGCTCGCGTTTGTTCTCGCGTGGCTCTGTCACCGGGCGGCCGACCGCGTGATGAAGCCGGTGTTCCGGACGCTGGAGCCCAACCGCACGCAGTCGCCTTCCGATTGCAGTATTTACCACGACGCGTTCGTGCTGAAAGAGGTATTCGGCGGGGGCGACAGCAGCTACAACCCGCTGGCTGCAGGCGCCAACAGCGATCTGCGCAGTGTCGCACGGTCGGTGTTCCAGGCAGTGCTGGTCGAACTGCACACGCTCACCCCGGAGTCCGGGTGCGTGGAAGGGTGGATTGCGAAGCTGTTCGAGCAGTACACGAAGTTCCACGTCAACATCGACCGTTACCGGGCAGCTGTTGCCACGCCGGACCCAGTCAAACAGAAGCGCTACGTCGAGCAGGCCCGCTTCTACGACCCGCACGAACCCCTTATCGCGACCGCCCGGCGGATCCAGCGCGGCGAAACCGTGGAACTCGAGGCCGTGCGCGAGGCCTGCAGCAGCGAGCCGCGCAGCCTGTACGCGACGGCGCTGAGTACGGCGTACGGATACATCGAAGGCGCCAGCGGCTTTTTCACCGGCACGCTTTCCCGTGAAGCGCTCGAGAGCGCGCTGAACATCGACGAGCCCGGAGTAGACGGCAAGCCGGTATGAACGGCATTTTCACCGAGATAGCAGTGGTGGTGGCAGCGGCCGCGCTGCTCTCGTGGCTGGCCCTCATCGCGCGTCAACCGGTAATCGTCGCGTATGTCGCCGCAGGAGCGATTCTCGGGCCGAACGCGCTGCGCGTGGTCCACGGCGTCGAGTTCATCGATGAAGTCTCGCACATCGGCGTGTCGCTGCTGCTGTTTCTGGCGGGCGTCGTGCTGCACCCCCGTCGCCTGCTCAGCCTTCTGCGCGAAACGCTGGTCGTCACCCTCGTGTCTTCGGGGCTGTTCGCACTGGCTGCCGGCCTGTTCTGCCTCGCATGGGGCTTCACACCCATGGAGAGCCTCATTGGCGGGCTGGCCATGATGTTTTCGAGCACGATCCTCGTCGTCAAGCTCATGCCCACCACCACGCTCCACCAGAAGCACATGGGCTCGCTGAGTATCGCCGTACTGATTGCCCAGGACTTCGCCGCCGTGGCAATCCTGCTCCTCGTCACCGGCGGTTCGCGTCCTGGCGCCCCGAGCACGGTGCTGATTCCGCTTCTCGGTGCAGCATTCATCGCCGCGGTCATCCTGCTCGAACGCTACGTCGTGCGTCGGATGATGGTGATGGTGGAGCGGTTCCAGGAGATCCTGCTCCTGGTTGCTCTCGGCTTCTGTTTTGCTTCGGCCATGGCGGCCGAGGCGATCGGGCTGTCGCATGAAGTGGGGGCGTTCGTGGCAGGCATCGCCCTTGCCCGCAGCCCGCTGTCGTTCTTCGTCTCGGACGGGCTCCGCTTCTTCCGCGACTTCTTCCTCGTGCTCTTCTTCTTCGCCCTCGGCGCCCGAATCGATTTCGTCGCGGCCCGTGCGGTGGCGCTCCCGGCACTGCTCCTCGCGGTCCTCGTCATCGTTGTCAAGCCGCTCGTGTTTGCGGCCCTGTTCCGGGCCAGCGGCGAAGAGCGCGGGTTCAGCCGCCAGATAGGCCTGCGGCTCGGCCAGGCGTCGGAGTTCACGCTGATCGTGGAGATCTTTGCCGAAAGCGCGGACCTGGTCTCAGCCGCGGCGTCACAGATGGTGCAGATCACGGCGCTGATCACCATGGTCGTGTCTTCCTACCTGACAGTCAACCTGTTTCCCACGCCGCTGAGCACCAATCGTCAGCTCAAGCAGGACTGAGGAGTATTTTCGGGGCGACACACACGAAAGCGACCCGTACCATGCGCCTGACCACACACTGCCACGCTGCTGCCGCCGGAGTCATCGCGGCAACGCTTGGCTGCGCCCCCACTGTGCATCCCGACTTCCTGGGCTCCGCGGTAATCGAGGCCCACACGACACAGCTCACTGCTACGGTGGCGGGGCAGATACTGGCGCTGTACACCGATGAGGGGCGTGCGGTGAACGCCGGCGACACACTCGCGGTAGTCGACACGGTTCCCGTGGTGCTGCTGTTGGGCGAGCTTGATGCGGGGTTTGCCGAGCTGAAGCAGCAGGTGGCGGCACGCTACGCCGAGGTGGAAGCGGGCAAGTCGGAAGTGCGCGGCTTGAAACGCGAAATGGACCGCATCCGCTCGCTGGTGGAGAAAGGTTCGGCGCCGCAGCAGCAGCTCGACCAGCTTACCACCCAGTACGAGACCGCCCAGTTCCGCCTCAAGAGCGCATCATCGATGATTGCCGCCCTGAAAGCGAAGACCGCCAGCCTCGAAGCGAAGCGGGCGCAGCTGCTCGAGCAGTTTCGGCGCTGTTGTGTCACCGCGCCGTGCGGTGGGACGGTGCTGACGCGGTACCGTTCGGTGGGCGAGATGGCGGGACCGACCGCGCCGCTGTTCGAGATCGGCTCGTACGACACGGTCTGGGCCGACTTCTTCGTGCCGCAGCCGCTCCTTGGTTCGCTGAAGGTGAACCAGGACGTGCGGGTCCGTGTCGACACGTGGTCCGACGGGTCGCAGGGCGAGCTGTTCGTGCCGGCGAGTATCGCATGGATTGCCGATGACGCGGAGTTCTCTCCCAAGAACGTGCAGACCCGCGAGTCGCGCAACGAACTCGTGTTCAAGGTGCGGGCCCGCGCCGCCAACCCCGAGCGTTTGTTGAAGCGGGGTTTGCCGGTCGAGATCTGGCGCTGAGGGGCCCGTTGTGCCGCACGCCACCCCTGCCGTGTCCGCCCGTGACATCGCGAAGGACTTCGCCGGCGAGCATGCCCTTGACGGTGTACGTTTCGAGGTGCCGGCCGGGTCGCTGTTCGGCGTGATAGGTGCGGACGGCGCCGGCAAGACGACGCTCATCAAGATCC
>CAYMLT010000211.1:0-6048 GCA_964391265.1 uncultured archaeon | reverse complement strand
ACGGGCAGAATGAAGATGCAAACACCAGGGCAGGGACGCCCTGATGTGACAGCACCACTCTTTGGATTTATCGAGAACAGCTGGTGAAATCAAGAATAATGAAACAGGTAATCAAGCGATCATTTAATTTTGAAAATCCATATCAAACAGGGCGTTTTGAAGTCTTGCCAGCCCAAAAAGACCACGATAAAAAAGCCCGATAGTTTTTCTCTATCGGGCTTTTGTAAGAAATTATCGGTTATTTTAACGATGGAACCTGGGTAACGCCGATCGCCTGCACTGCGAAAATGCCGGTATCTGGATAGATCAGATCACTTTCACCGATCATTCCATACTGATTCGCGACGAGGTGCAAATTATTTAAAAGACGTCCGCTGGAATTATACACCGTAAATCCTCCGACTCCGATTAAGGCATAACTGAAAGAACATTCTGATGCCAACTGACAATGAGTATTCTCTTTGGATACATTGGCCCTGAGGGGAAAAACGCGGGCATAAATATATCCGAAATTGGGAATTGCTTCATCCTTTTTATATCCTATGGCATATGCGGTAAGCATGGCGGGACTATAGGCCGAATGATCTTTTGATGCGGATAACCATCCGTTTAATACGTCATTAGGTCTGCTGGCCGTCAGTAGATTACCATATACATTGATACCGTCTTCGCCGAAAGGATATTCCACCCGGGAACCGCCTCCTATCAATGAGTAGGTGGAAGGAATTTTAGTTTCAGCCGTCGGATGTTGGGCATAATAGTTCGTTGAAGAGAAGATTTTTATATATTTTTGAACCGTACTTTTGGGAATGAAATTACCCGACTTATCCTTCAATTTCATGCCGACCGCCTGAGCGGTTGTTTGATGGCTGCACACAATAAAATGATCCTTCGACTGTGCCGTCCACCCATTGCCCTCTCCGTTATTATTGAGAGAGGGATAACTTCCGGTCAGAAAACCTTCTTTTTTTCCCGTATAAGCCCCTCCTCCTACCAATACTTCATCATCCGCAATATATGCCGTTACCGTGTTATGCTGGCCTGTCACAGACGCATCATAAATTGTTATTTGAATTTGCCCGGATTGATCGGTATAAGGCCCCATATAAACACGGGAAGCCGCTTTGACGATGGGTACACTCATGTCGATTTTTTGCTCGATACCGGACCCGGGGAGCGAGCAGCCTGCACAAACCAATAGAAATAGTGCCGGTGATAAAAATAGATACAATCGCATTTTCATAGAAAACCTCCTCACAAAATTTATTAGGAACTCATCTTACGTTTTTTTTCGCTTTACATACCTTCCATTATTACCGCTGCGTGACGCGTTGAGGGAATTTTTTAGATATCGCACCACCGGTTCGATTGATTTCGACCCACCCCTCGCTCCCGCGGCAGGCGGAACAGGTTGCGGCCGGGTGATCCGGAAATCAGCCTGCAGGATACCAAATCCCGGAAGCGGCGGACATCACCCCTGCCGGGGGGTGAGAAGACCGCCAGGGCGCGCGCGGCGCAAAGAACAATGGCATGCAGCATTGACAAAAATGGATTCCGCGAAATAGGATTACGTGCAAAATGATTTGCGCCCCTCACCCTGGAGGGGCGGGTAAGGTAAAAGGGCCCATGATAGTGAGGGCAGGGAGGTTTGTCATGGGAACATGCTTTACAGTGACCGCGGATCAGGAGGCTTCCAGATCCACCAGCAACAGACCTTCAATTTCACTAAAGTGACCATCCAGGGTCAACAAGGGCAGACCGTGGTGCATGGCATTGGCGGCAATCCAAATGTCATTAGTGGGGATGGGGCGGCCTTTGTCCCGCAGCTGTTTGACTACCAGGGCGTAATATTCCGCCGTCAGTTCTTCATGGGACAGCAGGCGGACCCGCGGCGATTCCAGAAACAGGGCCAACTCCCGGCGGTTGACCGATTCCCGCTCGCCCAGGCGGAATCCGGTGTATAATTCCGCGATCACCGTCACGTCCACGCCGATGACGTCAAACGTGCGCAGGAGAGCGGCAATGTCCCGGTTACCCTGCTTGAACGCCGCGTAAATGTTGGTATCAAGGCAGGCCCCGTTCACCGGAAGATGTCCTCGTCCACCTGTTCAAAGAACGCGGTATTTTTCCGGAACGCGTCGGCTTCAGATTTGTTCCATCCTCCGGCCAGGGCGTCCAGGTCATGGTAGAGTTCCCGGTCTTTGGTAATCCCGGTTATTCTTCTCAGGGCGCTCAGAATCCATTGATTCATGCTCTGGTTCCGGGTCTTGGCGGCCGTTTCTATTTTTTTGGCCAAGCGGGGATCGATACCCCTGATTATCAAGTTCTTCATCCAAACCCCTGTCATGTATGATGATATCATAATTATATTAGCAGTGATATCAAAAGTCAATGACAGGGAAGTACCGGCGATGCGGCCATCGACAATACAACTCCCCTGATCCGCGCCCACCCCCATTTGCCGCTACCGCCTCACATTGACTATTATTGACTATAGAACGTGACTACCCCGGAGGCCCGCCATGAACCGTAAACCCCTTTTCTTCGCCCTTTTCCTCTTTACCGCCACTTCCCTCTCGGCCCAGGACGCGCCCGTCACCTTCGGGTTCGGCATCATGATCGGCGGCCGCTACGACGACCTGCGCATGTGCGTGGCCTCGCCCGCCGGGGTCCCGGGCGGTCCCATCGCGGACGTCACCTTCAACACCCGCGTCCGCCTCTCGGACTCCGTGGACATGACCGTCAAGCTGCCCGTGGCCCGGCCCATCCTCTTCGCCCTGGCCTTCCGCATGCTCCAGTTCGAACCGGAAGTGACGTTTGATTTCAAGTTCGCGCCCGGGGAAGCGGTCACCCTGACCGGCGGCTTCGGCGTCGGCCTGAGCCTCCACTACGGGCCGGGCTACCGGTCGGACCTGCAAAACCGGGGAGAGGAGTTTTTCGCCATCGGGCCGTATATCAGCGGGTACGCGGCGGTGCAGTTTCCGGGCCTGGCCGGCCTGGACACCAAAGTGGGACTGCGCGCCTTTTACGTGCCCCTCTTCTCCGCCGACCGCCCGGTGGGCACCGTGCTGGGCGGGGCGGTGGAAGGCCAGATGTACTTCCGGTAGGCGCGCTGGCGCCCGTCACTTCTTCAGGTGCCGTTCGCGCAGGCCCCAGCGTTCGTGGTGTTCCACGTTGCCCTCGGGCTCGATGTGGATGATGATGTCGTAGACGTTGGGCACCCGGGCGTGGATCTCCCGTTCCAGGGCCATGACCCGTTCGTGGGCCGCGGTCACGGTCAGCCCGCCCGGCACCTCCACGTCCATGTCGATGATGCGGTGGAAGCCCACCTTGCGGATGCGCACCCGGTGCGGGTTGCCCACGCCGTCCCGCCGCCTCACGATGTCGAAGATACGGTTGTAGAGGGCCATGTCCCGCTCGCCCTCCATCATCTCCGTGACCGTGCCCTTGAAGATGCGCACGGCCGTGAACATGATCCAGAGCCCCACGCCGACGGCCAGGATCTTGTCCACCACCGGCGCGTTGAAGAGAAAGACCCCGGCCAGGCCGGCCAGCACCGCCGCGGAGGTGATGATGTCGTTGAGCATGTTTTTGGCGTTGGCGATGATGAGCGGGCTCTGTGCCCGCCGGCCCAGCCGGTACTGGCTCAGGGCCAGCGCCCCCTTGCCCGCGATGGACACGGCGGACACGATCACGGCCAGGATGCCCGGCAGGGCGAACTCGGTGTGGGAGGTGATTCTCTCCAGCGTGGTGAGGGCCAGCATGCCGCCGATGAAGAAGATGACGAAGGAGAGCACGGCCGTGGCGATGGTCTCCGCCCGGAAATGGCCGTAGGGGTGTTCCCGATCCGGGGGGCGGACGATCACGAAGGACACGACCAGGGTGATAAGCGAGATGAAGATGTCCGTGGAGCTGTCGAACCCGTCGCCCAGCACCGCGGCGCTGCCCGCGATGATGCCCGCCGTGATCTTGGCCGCGGCCAGCACGGCGTTGCCGGCCACGCTGATGACCGAGGCGGTTTTAATGATGGTGTTCCTGTCGCGCATCTTTCGTATTCCCGCTGTCAGGCTACCGTACTCTATCTAGAGGATAAAAAACAACCCCGCCCGCCGCCTTTACCACCCCGCCCGATTCCCGGTATGATGGAAGTCCGGGCCGGGACAACGGTCCGCCATTATGAATTTCAAGGAGCACGCACATGAGCGTTCAACGTATTCTGGGCATCGCCCTCTTGGCCGCCGCGGTCATCCTGGTGATCGTGGGGCTCAACGCCTCGCAATCCTTCGTGGACCAGCTCTCCAACGCCTTCACGGGGCGCCCCACCAATGACACCATGTGGTTCTTCATCGCCGCGGGCATCGCGGGCGTGCTGGGCCTGGTCTTGACCTTCGGACGGTTCGGGAAACGATAGGGACGCCCCTGCGGCGACCGCGTATCAGGTAATTGTGGAACTACGGATAGAGACGGATGAAGGAGAGGGCGAAGAAAGAAAAGCTTGGCTGTTTTGTGTCATGACATTTATGCACATAGTATCAATATCCGCCGGGCACGAGACCGCCAACCCCTCGCCCATCTTCTTCATCTTCCTCATCCGTAGTTTTTAACTCACCTGATCCTTTTTCACATTGCCGTAACTACGCCGGTCCCCCCGCCCACGACAAGAGCACCAGCCGTCCCACCACGAAGACAAAATTGAAGAAGAAGAACACCCCCACGGGCACGGCCGTCTTCCAGGGCCGCTTGTCCGGGGCCAGGGAGCGGATCCCCAGGAATAACAACACGTAAAAGATCACGTTCACGATGTTGGTCAGAAAATCGATGATGAGGATGACGAGCAGGCTGACGCTGCCCTGGGGGAAAAGGATGGCCAGGCTGAAGGGGGTGATCTGCACCAGGGTCAGGTCCAGGAAGGTCCTGACCTTGCCGAAGAGCGCGGCCTGGTCCGCGATCATGACCAGGAACACCTGGAGCACGCCGCCCAGCGCCGGGATGAGCCAGGTAAAGGTAAGCAGGCGCAGGAGCACGCCCAGGGACAGGCGGTTGCGGACCGCCAGGCAGACGAACCAGAGAAGTATGGAACCGCCGATGAGGATGAGCACCAGGTTGAGCGGGGGCACCAGCACCGCGGTCACGGCGTTGATGGTGCGCATCTCCGGCGCGGCCAGCTGGGCGCTCCACTTCTCCCGGGCGCCGGGATCCGAGAGCTGGCCCAGTTTCTGCATGGCATCCAGGCTGGCGCGGGTGTGGGCCCCGGCGTAGGGGTTGCCCATGACCACGGGCACCATGAGCAGGCCGGCAATCATGGTCACGGCCGCCACCAAAAGTAATGGCCGCAGCAGGTTGGTGGTGGCGTGAATTTCCTTGTACCCGCTGGAGGGTTTGGTGAGGATCTTCTTCCAGATGTCAAAGGTCTCTTTCACGCCGTACTCTCTTCCTGAATGACTGCGGAATATGATACTATGATGGACGGCGCCGAGACAAGGCGCGTTTTCGGACAAAATACGTCATTGGGCCGGATTTTTCGATGTTTAGTCAAAAATCCTCCTAAAACCTATGGCGCATCATAAAAAAAGCTGTATAATGGCAGGATTGGGGGCTGAAATGAAGAAAAACGCGCTTTTTCTTTCTATTATTGGCATTCTTATTCTCCTGATCCCGGCCGGCTGCGGATTTATCCCCAAACTTCCCGGAGACACGATCATCGACCACCGCTGCCTGGACCTTTCCCAGATTCCCTCATCGGTCATTCTGCGCGCCAAGGCCGACCTGGTCATCGCCTACGGGCACACCTCCCACGGCTCCCAGCTGATTGCCGGCATGAACGGCCTGGACGCCTTCATGGGCGGAACCGGACTGTATGCCTGGAACAGCGACGGCTCCGGCGGTGCCCTGCAATTGCGGGATGAGCCCTTCACAGGCGCGGCTGACCTGGGAAGCGACGGATCGAACACTAATTACACCGCCTGGGCCATGGCCACACGGAATTATCTCAACGATCCGGCCAATGCCGGCGTCAATGTCATCATCTGGTCCTGGTGCGGGGAAGTG
>CAYMLT010000210.1:0-6055 GCA_964391265.1 uncultured archaeon | reverse complement strand
CCAGTACATGAATTCATCATGCATTGCTTTTAGAAGAGTTGCATCAACACCTGTCTTTTCAGCGACTTTGATGGGCGTACCTTTACCTAGGAATACATAGTCAAAAAACTCTGGAATCAACTGATTGGGCTTTAGCTTGTGTCCTTTGATATGGTGTGCAATTGTATAGAAAGCCATGTAAATGGTGGAATCCGATAACGACTCAATAATCCAATCAGTATCAAAGGGCAATCTTGTCCCAATGCCTCTCTTTCTCGCACATGGTCTTTGGGTCAGCCAGTTAAATGTAGCTTCAAACAGACTCCTGAACAATTCAGGAATGATCGCCATCTTATTCAGAGCTTTCCAAGCCGTGTCTTTCCAGCCAGGACTCAAGTAGTCTAGGAACCATTGGCCTGCAAAAACGCCGACTTGTACATCTGTCCCACATTTGCATACTACGGGTTTGGTATCGGGTTCATAGAAGACGTCACATGCATTGTTTTTCTTCATCCAGGCAACAACATCATCTTTGACATCCTTGATGCGACGATTGGAGAACTGAGCACAATTATCCTTCATAACACCTTCATAGAACTCAGCCTTGTAGATCTCTTGCGTTGCGTCTTCCAATTTCTCATCATCGTGCTGGGATTTGATATCTCGCTTCTCTACGGCATCTTTTGCAGGAAATTCACTGAAGCCCTTGATATCTATCATGCCAATTATTGCAATTGACCGAACATCTTCTGGAGAGATACCATACTGAGATAGACCTGAGGGGTCTTCCCACAAATCGCGCAAGGCGATGTAATCAAATGGAGCATGTCCAGGTACAGAATAAACCACGCCAGTTGCATTGTTGGGGTCAACAAAGTCTGCTGGCAGGATTGGTATCTTGTGACCGTCGTGAATCGCTCTGAAGCTTTTCCCAATGATTTTGGAGCCGGAGAACTCCTCAATAATTTCAATCTCTTTTGCTTGTAGTTTCAGCTTCTCTGCGGCAGCCTTGGACACAATCCACTTTTCGCCATCAACTAATGCCCATACATACTTAGCCTTTGGATTGATCCACATGTTTGTAACACCGAATATTGTTTCCGGACGCAATGTTGCGGCTACCAGATAACCATCCTCGAATCCCCATTTGATGGCGGTGAATTCCTTAACCTTGGCATTCTCGCCCTTCAACAGATCATCCTCGCCAACAGGATTGCCACAGTTAGGACAATATAGTAGAGGATAATTGCCTTGTTTGATGTATCCCTTCTCCATGAATTTTTGGTATTGCCATTCTATGAATTTGTTATACACCTTATCGCCAGTAGTGAATGCCCTGCGCCAATCAATACTGTAACCCAGTGCATCGAAGTCTTGGGAAATCACCTTTGCAAAAAAGGATGCAGTAACCCATGGATCCTTGAATTTGGCCATTTGAGCATCTACTTGTTCTTCAGTATCGAAGTATAATCGGAGGTCTCTTTTGTACTGCTCAATAGCACCTTTATCCCCTGCTTTGATTCTCTCAACCATTCCTAAGATTGGAGTACCAGTCATGTGTGATGCCATAGGAAACAGAACGTTGTATCCTTGCATCCTTTTGTATCGAGCAATTAAATCACCAACGGTGTATGTTCTACCATGACCAATATGCAAAGCACCATTTGTATATGGGTAGGGAACAGTGATGAAGAATTTCTTTCGTTTGGGGTCTGGATCAGCCTCGAAAATCCTATCCTTCTTCCAACGCTTCTGCCATTTCTTCTCATACTTGGTGAATTCACTCATCTTTCATGACCTCTACTGAATTGATAGTGATGGACGAGCCAAAAGTGCGCTCCGCTATAAAGGACTCGCAAAAGTAGTTGTTAATAATCGAGAACGCAATCCCTCATGTCAGCTCGATTTTTCATAGTTCTTACCGTTTATTAGAGCTTTGGTTCACTCTAGTTGGCCTAAATCAATTTGTGCAATCTCATTCGAGAACGCAATCCGCCATTTATTTTTCGTTGGAGTTCTTAGTTATTAACTAAGCAACCCGCCCAGAAATGGCACTGGGTCCTTGATGAACGTGAATGATGTTTCGAGCCGCATTCACATCAGCATGAAAGTGCTCCTTGCACTTCTCACAGTAGAAGTATTCCCCACCTTTCTTCTCAGTGGTGGAGGTCTCATCCTCTACTCTTTTTCCTCTCTCCCCACACACATGACAGGTCTGAGAGGTGTATCTGGGATTCACTGTCCAGACTGAGTACTTGGAGTGCCCAAGTGCCTTTCGCATGTATCTGACAGTGTCAATGATCTTTCCCCAGAGGTTTGAGCTCAGGTTATACGACAAGTCCTTAGAGCCACCATGAGCCTGAAAGCTCCTGAGGTCCTCGAAGAACAGGGTCTTCACTCCATGCGCCTCACAGAACCAGACAGTCCGAGAGGCAACAATACGGGCAATCTCACGGTCAAGACGACGGACCTTTCTCCACAGGGCATTGATGTGTCTATCTTTCTTCAAGACATGCCCCGGATATGACAGTCCTGACCGTTTGCGTTCCCAATTGTTCTTCTTCCTGTCTACTATGGATTGCAGATCATAAGCTTGCTTTCGCAACAGTTCTCTCTTCTTCACAAGGTTTTCGACCTTGAGAAGTAGTTCCTTGTAGTCCTTGCCCTTCATCACCGAGAGAACCACGGGAACTCGGAGACCCCTATCGACTCCGGCCTTGCTATCGTATTCCTTATCACCAAGGACCTTTTCCAAAATAGCCTTATCAGGAGCAAGGAAGGGGACCTGCAGAGTCACTCGATTTCCTCGCGCGACCAATCTGGGCGGAGAGCTCCTGCGAGAGTTCTTGAGTACAGAAATCCTCTTCTGAAGACCGATGACTTCAGAATCTGCTCCCATCTTCTGCTTCAGTCGAATATGTTGATGGGTGAGCTGTTGTATCTCGATGGTATTGAGGAGCTGCTGATGCATGTCCTCGAACATTGCCGCTCGGAAGGTCAGACGCTGAGCTCGATGAAGGTGTCCACACTCCTCAGCTCTCTCAGCATTGATCCTATCCTTGGCTGCTGCTCTAGGAAGCCAGTCAAAGAACCTGAAAGACATGGTCTTGCCCTTGTAGGGAGAGGTCTCGTGGTGCGTACCATCTATACCGGGGGGGAGTTTCAAGTGAAGGAGTATCTCATTCTCTCGCTCCTCATCCAGAGAGAACCAGTACCCCTGTCCAGGGATGTTCTCTGCACACATCCTCAGGAGTGACTGCAGCTCGACTCTCTCGCAACTGGCATCTCCTTCATCATATCAGAGAATGTAGGGAGTCCTCCAACACCCAGATCGAAGTAGTCTGGTTGGACCTCATTGGGGACTACAAGAATAATGAGCTATTAAAGAAACGAATGGGGCTTGATACTCTCCTCTCAGAGAGGATGATAACACAAGAGACCCATCAGGAACTCTCAAACACCCTTCGCTCAATACGGTTTCTTGACCTGAGTATTTTCACTAATGATATCATCTCTGGAGATGAGGATGCTATATCGAATTTGGCCCAATATCTCAGAACACAGCACCCTGAGAAGAAAGATGATGAGCGTATCATTATCCTTGATGGCTGGGTAGATTTCAGAGAGATGGTTCCAGGACATCACCAACCTGAGGTCAAGGAACTTGAAAAGCAATTACTGACCTCACTCCCTCGATCAAATGTCAACATCGTCTGGATAGATGATGGGACTTCTCACACCATGATGAATAGTCATTACCAACGCAAGTGTATCAGACCACTAAGATATGACTCCCATCGTAAGACCCATCTTGATGAGATCATATACAACGTTCCTTCTACTCCGACGCGATTTGGATGGGTGACTCCCCAACAAGAGGAAGTTCGTATAATCCTTCAGGATACTCCTACTCAGGCTGCTCCATGGATGGTCGCAATACATGTTCCTCAGCTAATTGGATTTGGTGAAAAGTTTAGAGGTCTGGCTAGGAGAGATGGAGTTGTACCTCCTGAGATGGTTGTACAGGACTATGCAGCTCAGCCTATGCATGGTCGAGGTGTGACATTATCTAGTCTGTACGTGTCAGCAGATTCATTCACAGGCAAATCGTTGGACATCCTTCTTGACAATGCAATGACCCTTGTACCCAGTATCCTCAGAGAAAGAGTTACTCCAGATACTGATGAAGAGAAAGTGAAAGAGGAAATTCCATCAAAAGAAGTTCTCTGGAAGACAGCGGTCCAGACTATCAGTCCTAGTGGAGGGGCTTCAATGAAGGACCGTATCCGAGTTGATACGACAAGACCTCCACCCAGTCCTAAGGGGTCGAAACGGTATTTCGATACTCTCAGTGAATTCAAGACAGGAGATATCACCAGACAATGGAGGTATGATTGGACCCCAAAGCAACTCCCTGACGATGATGAAGAGGGTTTTTCTGTTTCTACCTATATCCCGGATGTAAAAGCTACAAAGGCTGAAATGATTGACACCTTAGAAACTCGAAGAAGAGAACTCAGAAGACTCTATTCTACAGCAAGATACTTGAAGGGGCAGAAGGCAATCTCCAAGCAACTGAGAGATTGCTGCGTGAGGATTGAACAGTACTCCAAGAAACAACTGAAATTAGCTCAGGAAGAGCCCTCCCTTGCTACATCAGAGTTCTTCCTGAAGGGTCTTCTGAAGGTTCAAGAGTTCATCCTTGAAGACCCTGAACGAAAAGCAGTCTGTGTGTATCTCCGTCCTCTCAGACAGGGACTTCCGGATGTCTTGAATTCAGAGAACAGGAAGATGATACAAGAGGTCCTTGATGAGAGACCTGACATCTTCACTCTATATGGGAATAATCTGTTCCTTGCTGTACTAGCTGTGCTTGGAGAGAGTTCACTTGCAGTAGCAGACCCTCTGTGGAACTCAATTGCAGAGTGGACCTTCTGTCAGATCGGGATGATTGTACAGGATGACAGAGTAAGAAATGTCTATGACTTGCAGGCTATTGTCTCCAACCTCAGGTCGAGAATCAAGACTCTACCACATCTCAATCTTCATGAACGCCCTATCTCAGAACAAGAAGAGATTGGTGCAATCATTTGGATGGGTGAAGAACCTCCCTTGACGGCCCTTGTTCTTCTCCCCTCCGAGGAAGGGCTGCTCGTAGCTCTTGTTGAGAACTTGAAGTATAGACGACTTCCCGGAAGATGGAATATATGCGAAACAATCTCTCAGAAGTTGACTGATTTCTCTCAAGAGGCTCTCTCGTCATCTGAGTCCTTTCCCATAATCCGGAGCACCATAGAAGAAAAACCTGTCCTCTGGGTCCCTTGGAAGGAAGAGAAAGAAAAACAGATGCATTGGGACCTTCTCCTCTTTGAACATGGCAAGCCTGCAGGAAGGAGGAATGTGGTTCCTTGGTTGAAGCTTGAACATCTTCCATTAGAAGTATCACGAGAAGCACCAGAGGTACCTGACATCGTTGAAAGGGTTCTCAGAGAAATGGCTCAGATAAGACAGGTGACTCTTCAAGTAAGACCTACAGTCCAGATAGATCATGACCGAGAGGTCTACGGGGTCCAGTTCGAGAGCAGTGATATCAAAGAGTATCTTGAGTTCTCAAGTACTCAAGAGCTGATCAAGTTCCTCCGGACACCTATCAGGTCGGGGACTGGATTCCGTTTCCGGAACAGGACTTTCAATTGGAACCACAGGGAGGACGTTGTGTATGGAGAGGGACTCTCATTCCTGAGACCTCTCGTTCGATGGAGCAAGTTCTTCCCTGATGAGTGTCTATATCCAAGGACCTGCAAGGAGCTCCTCACTATGGAAGTTGGGTCTGAGATCACCATGGTCCTTCAGAGAGAAGAGGACAGGTCAAGAAGAGTTGTGTACAGAGTCGAACTGAAAGACCTCTCTGAAACAACATCTCTGAAGAGATTGGAGTCAATAAGACTGACCAGAGTGCAATTAATTCTTTTGACAGAGTGTGAAGAACTCTTTGATGTGGGAGAAGGGAGATGCCATCCAGTGAGGCTGGACATAAGCAAAGTCACAAGTGTAAGGTTTCCAGAGGCAGGTGAAG
>CAYMLT010000209.1:0-6073 GCA_964391265.1 uncultured archaeon | reverse complement strand
CATAGTCGAAGATGCGGTCAAGGTTCTCTCTCTGTGTGGGTTTCAGAGTGCGTTTGAAGGGTTTCCATCTTGCTTCTTCAATATCCACTGCATTACGGAATGTTCTTGCGGTGCGTCCCAATATTATCATCTCATTCAGGTCGTATCTATATCGACGGGACTAAGTCTAGGTCACCATAATCATAGGACGCGCCGAATTGTTACCTTTTCTCTGGTTCTTTTTCCTTTTGAACGTACATTGTCAAGGCGGAGTGGTCCCCGAAAGTAACAAACTATAGTCACAAAGAACTTTAATAGCCTAGGAAACTCTCACATTCCAAGCGGTCGCGCTACATACAGGTGGGTAGCAACTAAATGGTCACTGCGCTCTTCAAAGTCGTACTCATGGGAGACGGTTCAGTAGGCAAGACAAGTTTGAGACGAACCTATATGGGCGAAGGCTTCAAGGCCCAATATATGATTACGATAGGTGCTGACTTTGCAGTGAAGAAAATGTCACTTGCAGGTGGGCATGACGTGAGCATACAGATTTGGGACTTGGCCGGCCAAGAACACTTCAAGAGCGTACGCTCTACCTTTTACAAGGGTGCCCAAGGTGCACTTGCTGTGTACTCAACTGTTGAACGCTCTTCTTTTGATAACATCAGTGAATGGCTAGAGGAGTGTTGGGGCAATGCAGGAAAGAAAATTCCAATTGTACTGATTGGCAATAAGACAGATCTTCGGGACCAGTTCAAAGACAATCCAGTTATGCAGCAAACTATTGTGACCACAGAGGAAGGTCAGAAACTAGCAGATGATATCGCAAAGATGGGGACCCACACCTCCTTCATCGAAACTTCGGCCAAGACCGGTGAGAACGTTGAAGCGTCCTTCCTTGAACTTGCCATCAAAATATTGGAGGCCGGCGGACTAGTTTAGAGAAGCATATCTACGATATGCAATATGAGGTTGAGATTTGATTACACTTGAGATACAGAATTTCGAAATCGATTTAGTTATTGATTTTCTTAGCAATCAATGCTCAGATATATTGTCGAAGGTCTGGCGTGAAGGTGATACTGTAGCTGGTGTGTTCATACTTGAGGACTCCGAATCCCAGGATTTAGGTATTAATATCACGACCATTATTGACTATAAACTATCCACTGAGATTTGCAAGGTAATTGTTCATGCTGCACGGACTGCAGGTGTCGAAAAAAATGCAACTGCTGCTGAAGAACGCCTAAGGAAGAGATTGATTGACTTTGCAGAAGAGAATGAGTGGACTTGGCGCTGATGCGGCCAATCTTACAGCTTTCACAATCTTTTTAGATGCCCCATGTGGGCTCGACTTTGTAACCATGTGGTGTTGTTAATGGAATCCAAAGAACTTACATTATTTCTTAAACGCGAAACGCTCAAGCCAGCAGCCGATGCGGCTGGGGATATTACTCGCAGATTCGCTATGAATAAAGTAGGTCGCATGGTAGCAGCTGCTCAACAGGATAGAACTATTCGTCTTTATGATGCCCAGAATTGTGATGAAATGCAACGGATGCAGGATGATGTGCTCTGTACATCCATTGCCTTTAGTCCAAAAGGTGATATCATCGCAACAGGTAGTGTTGGTAGGGTTGTCAAACTTTGGGATATTCGACATGGTACACCCATTGCCACACTCGAAGGACATACATATCCAGTTCTAGGGCTATCGTTTTCGCCTGATGGAGATCGGCTGGTTTCAGCAAGTGGCGATACCACACTGATTGTTTGGGATATTGATAATCTAAAACAGCTACACCAGCTAAAAGGACATTCTCTATATGTTGTGAATTGTGATTGGGACCCTAATGATAATCGCATTGTATCCTGCTCAGTCGATGCTTCGGTAATAGAATGGGATTCCAACTCTGGTAATTCCCTTAGGCGTCATGAGGAACACAGAACTGCTGTGCAGGCTGTCCGATTTTCAGAGGATGGCTCCCAATTGGCAACAGGATCATCTGATCATACAATTGGTTTATGGAATGCAGAAGATGCTCTATCCCTTCAGAAGAAACTGCTTGGTCACAATGAAGAAGTGAGAGCCGTTTCATTCAGCCATGATGCCCGTTACCTCGCTTCGGGTTCTGCAGATAAAGACCTGTTTGTTTGGAATCTTGAAACTCATTCAATTGAAGGCGAAAGTTGCGCGCCTGCTGAAATTGATGGAATCGAATGGTATCCAGATACCCTTGCCTTCATTTCCTCAGATGGTACTGGTGCGATTGCTCGGTATGAAGTCAGAGAACTAGAGGCTATGCTTGCACCATTTAATAGCCTTTTACGAGAGATTCAAAACGACCCTGAATTAAGCAGAAAAGATGAACTACTTCAGAAATTCGAGAATCTGGTTTCGCAATACGATGAGGAAACACTGCGCGATAAGCGGTTGTTTTATGTCAACTGGCAATGCAAAAAGGCTCTGGGCCTTTTGAAAAGCACAGTGAGAAAAGCTTAGACTAGGATTTGGCTTGAGAATCTTCTATCATGATCCTTGATAGTGCTATATAGGATGCTTCCACATTCTCTCCTGTGAGTGCACTCGATTCAACATAGAGATGGCCATTTTCCTTAGCCCAGGCTTCTCCCTCTTCCTCAGTAACTATTCTGCTCTCTTCAAGGTCAACTTTGTTTGCTACCACAACAAGAGGTATTTCCTTCTCAAGATTCTTGAAGCATTCTTCTTTCCAATGTTGAATATTTAGGAATGTGCGTCGTCTGGTAACATCGTAGACAAGCAGTCCGCCCCTAGCACCTCTATAGAAGCCCTGTCGAACAACTTCGAAACGTGGTTGACCTGCCAAATCCCATACCTGGAGCGTCACATCAATGTCGAGTTCAGAAACACGGAGCTTTTTGATAGCAAAATCTGATCCTATGGTCCTTTTATAATCTGAATCAAAGAACTCCTGTGTGAATCGAGTTGTAAGTGCGGTCTTTCCCACAGCACCATCCCCGAGCATAACCGCCTTGAATCTATATTCGCCGGGCATCGTGACATCTCCACGGAAATCTAGTGCTTGAACACCCTAAAAACCTACTGTAAATGTATGTTCTAAGATTGGCATACACTGAGCGATTATTTAATAGGGATATGAGATGTGTTGAATACGACCGCAATGGATGGAGCAAATGCAGATGGATAGACCTGACTATAGTTCATTAGCAGACATTCTTGAGGAGATGAATAAGGATGGCGGATTCAGAGCATCCATTCTTGCAAGAGATGACGGTTTGCTGATGGTTTCTGCGACCTCTCCTACCACGAACCGGGATGTTGTTGCTGCGATGTCAGGCTATGTTGCGGACAGTGTAGAACGAATGAGAAATGAACTAGGTTTGGGAGAGTTGAGAGATATTTCTGTCCGATGCAGTGAAGGCAAGGCTGTGTTTAGAAAAATCGCATCACAAGGAAAGCAGTCGCTTATTCTGGCAGCAATTATGCCCAGAAATGTGAGATATCATGCCCGATCTATAGGGAAAGCATCAACCATGATTCGAAAGGTGCTTGGCTACAAGAATTAGACTTTCCACCCATCTTCAAAACATTCAAGTGATGGATGGCTTCTATGTTTTCTTAGCTTACTTCGGCCAAGGAGAATTGGGATTGGAACACAAGGCGGAATCAAGCACAGGTTCAATGAATAATGACGATACCTCCTTTGTTGAAATCGTCCTTTTCAAATCTGACACTTGTGCGTTCTGTCCACGTGCTGAAGAAGTGCTTCGCGAAACAGTTGAGGACTTTGGAGCCGACGCATTCAAGATTACGGTGATTAATGTATCAGAGAATCCCGAAGTAGCTGAGGAATTTGGCGTATTCGCATTACCCACAATAATGATTGGGGGAGTTTCCGTGACGGGTATTCCTGAACCTGAAATGATTATGAGGATGATTTTAGGTTACAAAGTATCTAAGAAGAAGGGGCAGGATCTATGAGTGATTACACAATTGACAGAGTCAAGACCGGCATACCTGGTCTGGATGAACTAGTTGAAGGAGGATTTCCAAGAGGAGATACCATTCTCATTGCAGGAAAAGCTGGAACTGGGAAGACGATTCTTGCAAACCAATTCTTGTATAATGGGGCCGTTCAATATCAAGAACCTGGGGTTCTTGTGACGCTTGAAGAATCTCCTACGGCAATCAAACGCAATATGTTAAGATTTGGTATGGATTTGGAAGAACAGGTGAAGAAAGGCCTTCTATCAATTGCCGACCTCTCGCCATCAAAGGAAGTAGCTCGAGTCAAAATAGGCGAGTATCCCAGTTTCGACCTTTCTGGTCTCGAAGCAATAATACTGAGTCATATGAAAAAAGTTGGCGCTAAGAGAGTAGTTCTGGACACTCTTTCCATTATGGCCTATAAATTCAGAAGTAGGGATATCTTACGAGAGGAGTTTTTCAAGCTTGCTGCTAACATCACTCGTAATGGTGCTACGCTTTTGCTGACAAGTGAAATTCCTGCACAGGATTCCGGATTTGGAGTATTTGATATTGAAGCTTTTCTAGCATCAGGCGTCGTAGTCCTTTACAATGAGAAAATCAGTGATACATCGCGATCCCGGTCGATTGAAATCCTGAAGCTACGTGGGTCCAAACACAGCTCGCGTATACACTCTCTACGAATAACAGATGAAGGGATTCGTGTATGGCCAGGTGAAATCAGCCCAGGACATTGATGATATTCAATGGGGGACGTGTAACTTGAACAAGGAGAAGAACTCTCAAACGGGACAAAGAGACCCTGCCAAAGTGTCTCCCCTGATTGGAGATCTTGTTTCTTTTGGGCAATTAACCCAGTTATCGTATCTGCTTCTTGGTCCTTTGGGTTCCGGAAAGACGACGTACGCAGAATCATTCCTAGCTGAAGGTCTCTCACTTGGATTTCCAGCAGTTTTCGTTACGACGGATGTTTCACCACGCGTCATTAGGAATGATATGAGTAGATATGGATGGAGCATTGAGGAATACGAGAACAATGGACAGTTTGTCTTCATTGATGGTTACTCTGAGAGGATGGGTGCCCCGAAAACAGGGACTGCTAGGTCATTATCGAAAGTTGATGATATCTCTGAGCTAGGCATAGTGCTTTCCGAAGTACTGGAAAACCTAGTTGTCGCTCGGATTGTCATTGACAGCCTATCAACTCTTATTCTGCACTCTACCCCTGAAACAATACCGCGAGCGGTGCAACGCCTTAGCGGTCGCATCAAGCAGGGCTCTCACAGTATTATGTTCCTTCTGGAAGATGGTGTACATGATGAAAAAACTTATGCAACCTTTTCATATCTTTCTGATGCTGTTTTGCGGTTCAGAATTGATGATTCAGGTTCACGGGAAGCCCATAGTATCCGGATGGAACGAATGAGAGGCAGTGATGCGTCACGGGAATGGCATTCTTTTACGATAAAATAAAGGTGCACCTACTTGCTGTGAAAGCTTAAATTGGGTTTGCTCAAGTGATAACCCCGTCAGAGGAGAGATATTGTGGAATCGTCGCTGAAGGCAGCTCTACGAGAAGTATTATGTGCGTCCATGTCTCTGGACGATGGACTATCAGCAATACAGAATCTTTCAATTGGCAGTCAAGATAATACCCAATTATACTACGAGGTTGCCCGTGCAATAGAAGAAATAATACTTCGACGTCCTTCTCTTGCGAGCGCAAAATTGCTTCAGTTGACAGTTCGTTTGGCTTTCTCTGAAGACCATGATCTGCGTGATTTGTTGATGCTTCTTGATGCACGATATACTAACGCCTATAGGCGATCCGAATGTGATTTGGTTCCTGATATTGAGGCTATACCACAATTACTAGACATCCTTAGCGAATTGGTTCAAGGAATGACATCTGCGCTCAGGTTGAACTTGCGACCCCTTTTGCCTTTTCTTACAGATGAAATTCTGGCAACTCTTGAAGGAATATACACACGTGGCCATAAGGCATCAATTGAGTTAGCAATTTATGAATCCAGATATCTTACATCTATACTCTCTGAGGCTGGGGTTTTTGATTGCTCAGAAGCCATCTTAAATCAACTAATG
>CAYMLT010000208.1:0-6174 GCA_964391265.1 uncultured archaeon | reverse complement strand
CACAATACTTGAAAACACAACAGATGAGTATGAAGTTAGGCTGGATGAGCAACGGTATATCTTCCCAATTACAATTGGACAGCAAGATTCTCTCTTTATGGAAAGCGGATATCCATACTACGGAACCTTCAACGTTACAGACGAGGAATTCTTCTATCTGACAGTCGGATCTTATCAAGACGATGTCAGTATCTATTTCCTTGTTATGGATCCTAATGGTCGATTCATAGGCGAAGGGGGTCTTGGAGATGGAGACATTGATGTCTGTCCATTTAGAACAACAGGAAATGGTACATACACCATACTATTCAATCATGAGAATGGTGATTATAATGGAGTTCTCATCAATTTCCTACTTGAGCGTGCGGAACCAATTGAACTTTCCTTGGGCGATGTTGCTGAGGGTGTTCTAGAAGGAAGCGAGATCTTCCTTGGTGAAGATAGTAGCATTGTGTATAGAGAAAAAGCTCCACATGCTGTAACATACAAGGTAAGCACCAACTCTACAACTCCTGGCATTGTTAGAAGTTTCTTCAACCTACCAGAAATCACTCCACTATCCACTGATATGTACGAACCGCGGGTATTCATCACAAGTGATGCTTTCCGTGATTATGGAATTGAATTTGCATATATGGATATGATTTTCATTGAAGATTTCATGTCTACTGCTTACACAGATGCATTCTATTACAAGTCATTTGCAAATGAAACATACTACTTGACAGTTCTGGGAATGGATGAAACGTCATATGTACTGGCGAATAACATAGCCAATGCACCAAATCTTCCACTCAATCAGAAATTCTACATTGAGAATAAGGCTGCCCAAGATAGACAATTCCTATACAGGCTAAACCTTGGAGAAGATTCTGTTCTAAAGGTGAATTCAACAGAAGTATCCTCAGGATTTACCTGGTCATTGTTGACTATCGATGGTACAAAGAGAGTTTGGGACACATCAATTGGTGATAGTTCTTCCTTCTCAGGTGCTACTACCTACTACATCCCCGCTGGAAGTTATCTGGTTCTGGCTGATGCACAAAGCAATAGCGCAGAAGGTTGGTACGATTTCAATCTCGGACCAGTTCTTGACGGAGCAGGTTCTGTATCGGTTGATGTAGGCAGTATCATTGGAATGCGAGTAGATACTAATCCAATGACTTTCTATCGCTTGAATACAACGTTGACAACTCACGCCAACGTTACAATTGCCAGCGATGTTGACATTCTGGGACATCTTGGCCGAAACATCAGGAGTGCAACTGCGACTCTTGGAACTAGACAAGATGGAGTGTACTGGCATGCGTATGGTGCCAATATGACCTCTTGGGAACTTGGTACGGATAGTACAAGCTACTCCATGTTTTCTGACGAGTTTGCCATAGTTACTGTTGCGCCATACAATGCACAGAACAACACTATTGGACTTGTGAGCGATTGGTACGATGAATACACTTGTGACTTTGATGTGTCATTCTACGAAGATGGTGATTCATACATCAATGGCACTTCCCAGGTCACTGTGGCATCATCACCAGTCTGGAACAATGTCACACTCGGCTATCCTTGTGATGGAGATGAGCGGTATGTCATGGAGATTTCGTGTCCTGCTGGTACATGGTTCAATATTTCTACTTATGTTGAAGATGTAGATAGCTTTACGGCATATGTGTATCAGGATGTTGAAGGTCTTCCTCAGAAACTTGACTGGACCGAACTTGATGCCAAGTTCATTGGTTCAACAGATGAAGAAGGGTCATTCCAATTCGGTAGCATTAGTTCTACCATGCTTCTTGTCTTTGAAGTAGCCAGGTTGCAGGTTGAAGAGGGACGATTCGATGTGCTGATTACTCCATTTGTAACCAACGATTATGTCTATGCGCCACCAGTTGAGTACTTTGGAGGAGGCGGCACCGCAGTTCCAACAGGCGTACCTATTGATATGGGTGGACTGGCCATTGTTGGAGTTGGCCTTGTTGCCGTAGTGGTCGTCGTTGTTGTTGTAGTGTACGCACGAAAGACTGGTAGAATCTAGACTACCAAGCTGATGGGTCCGGACTTCGGATCCATCCACTCTTTCTTTTTCTGATATGTTCTTTCAATCTAACAATTGCGGTTGTTCATTTCTTCTATTCATCAAATTAAAGAAACTAGATAGTCTGCACTCAAAATCACGGAGTATGGCAATTATAAAAAAAGAAGAGTAGATCCGGAAAAGTATCCGGATCCTTTAAAGTGTTCTTCTGACTTTAGGCTGAACCTTTCTTCTTGAGGAAGTAGATCACTACTATCACGATGACAACTGCACCTGCAATACCAGCAACAATCAAAATTGGTCCTAGGTCCACTGGTGGTGGTGGAGTCGTTTCTTCGACAATTGCTAACACCGTTACTCTAACTGTATCAGACGCCTCATTTCCGGAACCATCTGTGACTGTTAGATCAAAGTTATGAGTTCCAGGTTGTAGCCCATCCACATTGAGGGCTATTCTAGATCCACCCCAACTTCCAGACACGAAGACTGTTCCATTGGATGTGACTTCGAATGATTCGGGATATGCATCTGCAGCTATCCACGTAATAACGTTGCCAGTTTCTCCCTCGGTATATGTGATATCAGAAGGTGCATCCAATGTGGGTGCATCGTCATCTGCAATAACGAGTATATCTACTGGATCAGCCGCACTATTCCCATCAATATCTCTGATGACCATCAACAGATTTCGCACCCCTTCATTAAGACCATCGATATTGATTTCAAGCTCGCCACTTGTCCAAGAACCTGAAGCAAACTCTTCCTCATCAACAAATACCGTGTACATGTCTGGATGTAAGTCTGAAACTGTCCAGGCTAATGTCTGACCCGATCCATCAACAAATGCCTCTGCATTAGGCACATTGCTGATTGTTGGAGGCGTGTCATCAAACACAATGATCTGTATTGTGTCAGTAACATTGTTCTGATCAACATCCCACACAGTTAGAATTCCTGAATGAGTTCCGTAATCCAAGCCGTCCACATTGATTGTGATGTCAACGAAATTCCATGTATCGCCATCCCAAACACTGCCATCAATCACAAGCTCCCAATGACTTAATGCATCGTCAAAAGGCTGCCACGTAATCTCATTGCCCTCGCTACCTTCTGCATAGTAAAAGTCCATGGGTTGGTCAATAATAGGCATGGTTGGCAGGTAACGAGTTGGATGTTCATCTGTTGTATCTCCATCAACATCATATGGTGCTGGAGGCGTAAAGTC
The DNA here is from genome assembly GCA_964391265.1 of uncultured archaeon. GTDB lineage: Archaea > Asgardarchaeota > Thorarchaeia > Thorarchaeales > Thorarchaeaceae > MP5-2226. The sequence goes on along the minus strand of CAYMLT010000208.1, from coordinate 2,911 downwards.
ATCCCAGGAATTTCCTTGGGTAGAAACATTCCAGAAATTGCCTGCTCTATCATCGTAGCCATTGTCATTCGAACTCAATGCAATGATATTATTCCAAACCTCTGAACCATCAGAAATCTGGTTGAAGTAGATTCCGTAGTCATTCCATCGAATTGTGTTATTGTAGATGTAGTAGTAATCAGAATATGAGATATAAATTCCATATCCATTACTTTCGATAGTATTGAGCGTGATGTTTCCGTAATCGCCCGAACCCGAAGCGCATAAAACTCCATAGATTGAATTATGCATGACTGTATTGTTTCTAATCATCCAATGACTGGCTTGATCACCATAGATTCCTCTTGTAGAGTTGTAGATCAGGTTCCGTTCTATGTCGATGAATGTGCAAGGGATATTCCTGAATCGGATTCCATACTGCTCGAAATGAAGTATCTCAGAATCAAGTATCGTGCTGTTATCTGTGTCTTCAAAGTAGATTGCTGCCCGCCCGTAGGATATCTCACAATTAATGATGTCGATGTCTACACAGCTATCAAAATCTAGACTACCGTGATTTCCATTTGTATAACAGCGCGTGAATATGCTATTCTGAATAATCAAGTCATCTGAATTATCTGCACTGACACCAAATGAACTGTAAGTTGATGATGCGATTCCTTCAACATAGGAGTCGGAAAGGGTAACATTATCTGAACTGTACAAATACACGCCATAGACGTTGTACATCGAGGTTAGGTCTGTGATTTCAATGTAGTCGCAATGAAGCAATTCAACTGGAACTGTAATACGCTCCATGATACCACCCGTAATATCGAAATTACTGCAGTTTACCAGAAGCACTTGTCCGTAGTTATCTGTACTTAGAGTTCCTGAGGTTTTATGTTGTGCAAAGTAGATAGGTAGACCATTAACAGTATTTCCACTCATTGTGTAGTTGTAGTATATGATTGGAAGATTGCCATCAAGGAAGAAGCCACAGTCTGTTAGCACGTTGCTCTCAAATGAGGGGTCACCTAGTAGATTTGTATAAATTCCTATTCTGGTGTTTGTGATTGTGTTTCCAGAAACCAACAATCCCTCAGTGATCCACAAATCAAGACCATCGTCTTCGATATCTGTCAGAATGTTGTCTAAAACAGATGAGTTATCTGAATTTCCGAGGTATATTCCGGAACCGCAATCGGTCAGAGTATTTAGAAGGATAGGGGTTCTAGGACTGTCAGACACATCGATACCAGCATTAGAACTAGTGCACATGGAAATGTCATTGTTCTCAACGCGAGAATCTGGACAATTGTTGACATAGATACCCGAGGCTCCGATCACAGAGAGGGTATTGTCAAAAATTTGCTGATTCATTCCTGTGGTACAATAGATGCCTTCGTTGTAAGTGTCCTCAACCGCATTCATAAAGACTGTACTATTGGCGCAAGTGTCAAGCAGGATGCCAATGTTATTGGATTCCGAGACTATGTTATGTGAAACCGTGGCATTGTGCGAGTCTCCAAGATAGATGCCATTTGCAAAGGTCATACTGATTTCATTGTATCTCACCGAGCTGTTCTGACAGCCCAATATACTCATGCCAAAACCTAAGTTATTGCCTACGGTGTTATTCTCTATTGTTGCCAAGTTGCATGCTGTAATATCCACTCCAGTACCTCCGGACTCTGGAAGTGAATTTCCTATAAAGACAAGATTTTCACAGGATGCGATAAGGAATCCCGAAATGTCAGCAGATGAAACTGAACAATTCGTAATAGACGAGTTAGCACAATTTGAAACGAATATCCCATATTGTGTAACATCTCCGATTTCACCATTTGATATTGAAAACTCGTCCTGATCTGTTGCCAAGATACCGAATACTGTCGCCTCGGAAATCAGACCGTCTATCTCCATGAAGAATGAGCCAACCGCATACACACCATACATTCCGAAAACATGGTCATTTGTGCTTGTGCTATAATTGCTGGTTACGATGTACATCGCATAAGCAATGACAGTTCCATTGTATACATTTTCTACAGAAGTGAAATAGGGACACTGGACAGCAAGCAATGGCATCCCTGAATATGATTCAAAATAGTTGCCTTCAACCGTGCAATCTTCTGACATTGTGAGATACAATCCCATACTTGCCTCAGATTTCAAGTATGAGTGACTAATCACTGTATTATTTGCATTGTAGGTAAATATGCCATCTCCTGCAGATATCAGCGTTGTATATTCAATGGTGATATGACTCGTATTGAAAAGATATATTCCAAAAATAGATGAACCCTGATTGATATAGCAATCTTGGATTAGAACATGGGCACTTGTGTTGTGTATTTCTATGCTCATTTTGGCCTGATTATGGGTGATATTGAGCCCTTGGAATAGGAATGGATCCAATTCAGTTCCCGCGCCTGGCCAAGCTTGGTCAATGAAATCTTGGGTTCCGTTAATCAATATTGGAACGTGATCAGTGAACTCACCTGGTCCAAGTCTAGTACCTGGTTCCTGAGATAGAGTGTTTACTTCTTCATTTGCGTTTATTTGTGCAAATGTTGTTGGCGTACTGACTCCAAGCAACAATGGTTGGAGTAGCAAGATTCCTAAAATAATGATAATGGGGGACTTGGTTCGCATATGTCTCCTTCTCCTCCGATATTTGCAAGTGGTCACTTGCATAATCGCGCTGCACATTGATTATCCTCATCCATGAATAAACTTTCGGAGTACATAATCAAGAGGAAAAAAAGAGGAGTTTTCAGAAAAAAGAACTCAGGACAGCCAATTATCCATCTAACTGGCTGCCCGATATCTATACACTACTTAGGTTGCCTTCTTCTTGTAGAAGATGTATATCACCACAACTCCAACTACTGCAATTCCTGCCACAGCTCCTACTAGCAGTAGTCCT
>CAYMLT010000207.1:0-6205 GCA_964391265.1 uncultured archaeon | reverse complement strand
CAATACAAAATTAGCTCTTGATGCGGGGTTGAAGATAGGACCAGGAAGAGCAATTCTCGTTGATGAGCATATGCAGACATCTGAGAGAGGAATCTATGCAGCAGGCGATTGCACCGAATGGAAAGGCATTTGCTGGGGAATAATCCCTGTGGCAATTGAAACAGCTAGAATTGCAGCTCAAAATATAGTTGAAGAAGACTCCGCTACGTACGAGGGAACGACACCTTCCAATACGCTTCAGGTTGCAGGAATTGACCTGACATCAATCGGCCAATATAATCCACAATCCACAGAATACGAATCCATTGTAATGGCAGATAGCGAAGAGGGCACGTACTACAAGGCGGTCATGAAAGATCACGTTCTTGTGGGAGGAATCGCTTTAGGCAACAAGAAAGTTTCTATGAAGTTACGTCGCTTGATCAGAGAGGGAGTAGATATCTCTGACCAAAGAAGAGAGATATTCGAAGTTTAGCGCTATTCTATCTCTGTGACAAGAGGCTGTCTATCCTTACCTTGAGGCGTCAATGAGATAACTCGTTCAGCGGAATCTCTCATCTCTTCCATGTGAGTCACAACGATTACTTGTTCCACAGATTTCAGTCCTGCTATGGCCGATGGTAACCACATACGTCTTTGAGTGTCAAGCCCTGCGCCAGGTTCATCCAATATTATCAATCCAGGAGGAGGACCTGTAACAGAATATTTCTGAAGCGCAGTGTTTACTGCTACTCTAAGTGCAAAATTCACACATACATCCTCACCACCAGATGCAGCACTCAAGCTTACTCGATTTCCTCTGAGGTCATAAAGGGATACTTCATAATCATCATCGATAATGAGATCGCTATAGCGATCACCAAAAATACTTGTGAAAATCTCCCGGGCTTCAGTTCGAATGTGAGGGCGAAGTTGTGCTTCTGCGATATCAGGAATTGTTTCCAAGATAGTTTTCAGATATTTCGCAGTATCAGACACTCTTTTCAATTCGTCAAGCTCCAAATTCATCTCTGGAGAATCTAATTGATTTTGAACCTCAAACAACGATGTTTCTACTTTCTGAAGCACCTCTTGGATTGTTGTTAGGTCTTTGGATTGCTCTGAAACCTTCATTAACCTCTCTATGGCAAGGAGAGCATCAGCAATCTCTTTGTCAGTGGGGAGATGTTGCTTTATTAAATCCAATCGCGAACGGGTTTGGTCAATACTATCAATTCGTTTCTTAATCTCCCGGATTTCCTTTTGAGTGTGGTCACTAGTTTTATCGTACAGCCCCAGCCCCATCATGCTATAGAGATCTCCACGTCTGGTCTTCGGAGTCATGCGGGAGAGTCTATCGATCTCACCTTGTCTAACATATGTTAGTGCAGAGAAAGCATGGCGGTCCATTCCTACAAGCTTGATGATCTCTTCATCGACCTTTGTTGCGCCAGATGCAAAAGGTTCTCTCTCGCTCGCCTCAAACAAGTCTGCGTTCGTTTCACCGGGATGGATGGACCGCCTTACTCTATAACTTCGTCGGTTTATTGGTGCTTTGAAATCTAGCTCTACGATTGCCCTTTTTTTGCCATGCTGAATTAAATCCTCAACTTTAGGTACCTTTTTCTCTTTTCTCGTGACTTGTCTAAAGAGAGCGAATTCAATTGCTTCAAGAATCGATGTCTTCCCTGACCCATTTGGTCCGACAATAGCTGTAGAGCCAGGTCTGATAATGAATTCCTGATCTGTGAAGACCTTAAAATCCAGTAAACGAATTCTTGAGAGCAAATTAGACACCTCCTGAAATCATTTTTAGATGGTCAATTATTTCGTCTGTATTGGGGTAATTTTCGTGGTCGAGAAACTCTCTCAATGATAATTCAATATTGAGAGGCTCACTAAGAATAACTGTGGACGGTCCTGCCACTACCCAATTTGGTTCTATATGTAGAAAGAGTGGGTTCAGTTTCTGTTCTCCAAATGCGATCAGCCCGTTACGCTCAATGCCATTCTCAGTTTCAGGAGTCACGATACCGTTCACATTCATTATAATAATTGGCTGTCCTGTTTTCTTGGGCGAGAGACTATTCAGCCAACTCTTGATTGCCGTGTTTGCTTCATTGGAGCTCATGCCAGTAATATCCAGACCAGTATGAAACTTGAACTCGCGTACATCATTGAGCTTCTCTGTTGTGAACTCTGTACCATTGGCATCAACATCAACAACTATGAGTTTTCTAATTCCCCCCATTTCTCTCTTCCAATCAACGACACATGTTGACCCAGGCCGCCCGACACACATATCCTGATCTAGATAGAAATTGTGAGCATGCCCATACCCTATGTAATCATAACACGAAGGTAGCTCCTCAAGAGGGATTGGAATATCATGACTGAATAGAAAATTGAGATTGTCCCCGGTTTTCATTTCAGAGAGATGCCTATCAAAAGCTCGTGCGCGAGTCCAGGAAATTAGGTGCATCAGAATATTCTTGCCATCGACGTCAATGGATATCTCCCGTTTATCAAGCTCACCGGTTGATATCAATAATCCTGCATTCTCAAGCATCCAAATTGGACTCTGGGCATGTCGATATCCATATGGTACATCGTGATTTCCGTGGAGGATAATAATTGACACCTTGTCCTGTAATTCCTTTAGGAGATTAACTACAAAGTTCTGATCATCATACGATGGAAAAGCAGAATGAAAGAGATCTCCAGTGTGAACCAGGACATCAGGAGAGTGTCGCATAGCCATATCAATTGCTTTCTTGAAACATTGTCGGGCATCTTCCTTTCTTTCGATTAGCTGGAATAATGAAGAGCCCAAATGTGAATCGGATATATGTGCTATGCGGACCATTGCGCCTTCATCCTCCAATAAGGATGTCTAATATTCTAGTGGATATGCATTAAACTGACTACAAGCTGGCGTGCTATTTGAATTATCGTGTCAATGGAAAAGCATATCCATGTCGCATTCTTTAATAGCACAATACCTTTGGATACCACAGAGTCGTTCATATGAACAGACTGACGGAGGAAAGAGAAATGGATCTCAAGGGAACCAAAACTGAGAAGAATTTACTTACTTCTTTTGCAGGCGAGTCACAGGCAAGAAATAGATATACTATGGCTGCCTCAACTGCCAAGAAAGAAGGATATCCTCACATCACTGAGATATTCCTGGAAACAGCAGGTCACGAACTAGAGCATGCAAAGAGATTCTTCAAGCTCCTAAGAGAAGGAGGAGCAACAGAAGCGATCAAAGTGGAATGGGATTTCCCAACCTCAGGGGCGTATGAAAGCACTGAGGAAAACCTCAGACATGCCGCAGCAGGAGAAAAGTTTGAGTATACAGAGATGTATCCGAACTATGCGAAGATTGCCGAGGAAGAGGGCTTTTCAAACATAGCACATGTTTGGAAATCAATTGCCCATGCAGAGTCGTGGCATCACGAGCGATACCTTGCTCTTGCAAATCAGATTGCAGATGGTTCGATGTTCAAGAAGAAGGAAAAAGTTCGGTGGCGGTGCTCCAACTGTGGTTATATCCACGAGGGTGAGAACCCACCTGAGAAATGCCCTGCATGTTTGCATGCCAAAAGCTACTTTATGCTCCACTTCAGTGAGTACTAATATCTAAAGTTCTGTGCCTTGATTCGATTTAGGATCAAGGTACGCACTGTTTTTTTCAATCTGAGAAATAACGGAACAGAAGGCAAAGCAACATTCTCGGAAGGGGGGTGTTTGTGTTGAGTTATGGGGGTGTCAAAATACGTTTGTCGTTTTGCCTCTGTCCTCGTTCTTGGTTCATGCAAATCCGAGATAAATAGATGCGTATTACTAAGTCAGTTTCTAAGATTCCCCGAATTAGGAAACAGAACGTCTAAATGGGAGAATCTTAAAGTTCATTCGTTACGAGAGTGACCTGAATGAGTGAACAACCACTATTAGAACTGATGCAAGAACGAATCGCAATTGGGCTCGAGAGAGAGAAGACAATGGAAGCAATAGAAGGTTGGGAACGAACAGCCCTTCTTATGCTGAAGGAAGGCACAACATTTCACTTCATAGTCAAAGATAACACTATCACTGTCCATGATGGAAGTATCGAAAATCCCGACATGAAGATACAGAGTGATGAAGTGACCATCCGAAAGCTCTTCCTTGAAGAGATGAGTGCAGCTTCTGCTTTATTGAAACGCAAACTCAAAGTAAAAGGCTCGGCTTCAGACCTGATGAAAATCAGGCACATATTCTGATTCCTATGTTCTGGAGGACAAGGTGTGGATACGGGCTTCATCAAAAAACTAGCCAATATTGTTGGCAGGGAGTATGTGTCAGATAGGAAGGATGTCCTACTAACCTACTCCGTATCTGCTTCAACAGGGTATAACAGAGTTTTCCCAGGTGCAGTTGTTCGACCTGCAAATACAGAAGAAGTATCCCAAATCCTCAAGCTTGCGAATAAGTACAAGGTACCGGTAACACCAAGATCAGGAGGATCAAGTCTCCAAGGAGAAGTAATACCGAGAGAGGGAGGCCTTGTGATCGACCTTCTCAGACTTGATAACATTACGTTCTTCGAGGACCTCAGATCAATTAGAGCAGGAGCGGGAGTGACATTCGGTACCCTGGACAAGTATCTCAAGAAATATGATAGCTGGATTCCGGTATATCCGGATTCGTCACTAATCTGTACAGTTGCAGGTAATGTTGCAGTCAATGGAGCTGGACCTGGTTCCGGAGTTCAGGGATGTATGGCAGAATTGGTTCTTGGACTTGAAGTGGTTCTTCCAAACGGAGAGATTATCCAGACTGGCACAGAAGCAAACCCCTATGCACCTGGGCCGTTCTTACGGTATGCATTTGGACCAGATCTCACTGGATTATTCATTGGTTCATTAGGGTCCTTTGGAATTATAACAGCAGTTTCTCTGAAAGTCTATAAAAGAATGAATCACTACTACTATCAGACCTATGGTTTCGATACAGCAGCAGGAGCTGAGAATTTTCTCAGTGAGCTAAGACATAATGATGTTAGTGTTCCATTGGCGGCGATATACGAAGGGAGGATTCTAGATTTCTTTCTGGACATGCTTGGAGAGGAGTATGGTGTTCCTCAAACGGAGTGGCCAGCCTTCACAGTATCCGCCACAATTGGACGAATCAGAAAGGACCAACTTGAAAGCGATAAGAAGATAGCCATTCAAATTTGTGAAGAGCTTGGCGGTCGGATAGTCAATGTCCCGGAACTTCCCCAAGGTGAATGGGAAGATAGGATGTGGACCTTCCTTCGATCATCGTATGTCCATGGATGGTGGTGGATGATGCTTTATCATCACCAGACACCTACAAATTGGCATAGAACAGTTGAAGAAATATGGGAAGTAATGGACAAGTATGGAATCATAGGACACACTGCTGGATTTCTCACAGGAGATTCAAGCTACAACTTCTATCCTCAACTCTATTTCGATCCTGAGGACACAGAAGAAGAAGAGAAAGTACGAGCGGCTCATAAGGAACTTTCACAGCGGCTCTTCAAAACCGGAGCAGTTCCCTTCAAGCTTGCTCCCTACTGGGTTGAGGGAGTTGAGGAGATGGTGCCTTATCTTAATTTCATTCGCAGATTGAAGAAAACAATAGATCCGAATAATATCATGAATCCAGGTGTCCTTGGAGGAATATAGGAGGAGAATGAAACTGGATTCCAAGATCATCAATCAACTTATCGAAATTGTTGGAGAGGGATTTGTATCCACACGAGAGGATGTGCTTGTAGCCTACTCATCTTCAGCCTCAATGGCAAAGAATCCTGTCAAACCAGGAGCAGTCGTGAAACCTAAAACTTCAGAAGATGTTTCTTCAATTTTGAAGATCGCAAACAAATACAAAATCGATGTGACTGTACGCGCGGGAGGTACAAGCCTTCAAGGCGAGGTCATCCCGAAACCTGATGGTCTTGTAGTTGAGCTAATGCGTATGAATGAAATAAAACTCTACAAGGAATTGAGGTCGGTCACAGTAGATGCGGGAGTTACATACGGGCAATTAGACAAATTCCTAGAGGCACACGGTCTCTGGGTCCCTGTGATGCCTGAATCAGCACTTGGATGCACTGTAGCCGGGAATGTTGCAGTTAATGGCGCAGGACCTGGCTCAAGTCTATTCGGCTCCACAGGAGAGATGGTCATAGGTCTCAAAATTGTCCTTCCAA
>CAYMLT010000206.1:0-6245 GCA_964391265.1 uncultured archaeon | reverse complement strand
CATGATAATGTCTATGGAGTTTATGTATCATTTCTCGCTTTCAATAATTCGATATCGAATAATACGATTTCAGAGAGTCAATCCTATGGCATGTTTATTGAGGATAGGGCATACAATAATACAGTCAAATTCAACTCGTATATAACAAACAACGTAGGTGGCTTATCTCAGGGATATGACAATGGTACTACTAATGACGTGGAATACAACCATTGGAGCGATTTAACAGAACCTGATGATAACTCAGATGGAATTGTTGATATTCCCTATGATCTCGATGGTGATGTTGGAAATGCTGATCCATATCCGTTAACTGACATTATTGATCTTGGTTCCTACCATAATTTCTCAAAACCCACTATTGTATATCCTAATGGAGGGGAGCTGATTAACGGCTCCGCGCACATACAATGGATGGAGGTTTCGGATACTCAAGGACATGATATTGTCTACACAGTCTTCTACTCACCAAATGGAGGAAGCAATTGGATTGAACTTGCAACAGATCTTGAGGAAACGTCCTATTTGTGGGATACAAGTTCAATTACTGAAGGCGCTAATTACTTGATCAGAGTATGGGCAAATTGCACAGAAGGTCTCTATACTGAAGACATCTCTGATAGTGTGTTTGCAATCCATGATCACGAACTAGGACCCCTGACAGTGCTTCATCCAAATGGAGGCGAACTCATCAAGGATGTCTATCGTATTAGTTGGACAGCAGCTATTGACTCGTGGGAACATCCGGTTAACTACTCAGTTTATTATTCTAGCAACTCAGGTCAAGATTGGAACTTGATTATAGCAGATATCTTTGACACTTATTATGATTGGGACACAAACCTAGTTCCAAGAGGAACTGCCTATTTAGTAAGGGTAAATGCAACATGTACTCATGGACTTATTTCTGAAGATGATTCTGACGGCACCTTCATCATAGAAGGAATTCATACGCTCTCCACACCTACTGTCGTTGCACCCAACGGTGGAGAAATTGTCAATGCTAGTATTCTACTTCAATGGTCTGCAGCGACGGATTCGAGGGAGCATGATATAAACTATACCCTCTATTATTCCAATGGCGGTTCTTGGATCGAGATTGTGGATGGTGTTGAGGATACCCAATATCTATGGGATACTTCTTCATTACCCGGAGAAAGCAACTATCTCATCAATGTAACAGCATTCTGTACCGATGGGTTAGTGAGTAGCGATGTTTCAGACGCGTTCTTTACCATTCAAATTCACACTCTCTCAACTCCTACTCTGATTTATCCTAATGCTGGAGAGTTAATCAATGGTACCACTACCATTCGATGGAGTGCCTCTGTCGATTCTTGGGAGCATTATTTCACATACTCGCTCTTCTATTCGAATGATAGTGGGAGCAGTTGGTATCAAATCGATACTGGAATAGATGATACATCCTATATCTGGGACGTTTCAGAATTGGATTCCGGAACCGATTACATGGTGAATGTTACTGCTATCTGTACTGGTGGACTCTCAGTTTCTGATGTGAGTGATGGTACGTTCACACTCCAGCCACATATTCTGACAACTCCAACAGTTCTTAGCCCGAATGGTGGGGAACGAGTAAATGAAAGCACAACAATAACCTGGCAGGAATCTACTGATTCTTGGGAATGTACTATCACATACTCTGTCTACTTCTCGAATGATAGTGGTTCGAACTGGTATGAGATAGTAACTGGTCTAACGGGCACATCCTATCTATGGGACACATCAAGTATGCTTGAAGGTACTGAATACATGATTCTGATCGTAGCAAATTGTGATCATGGCTTATCTGCCTATGATTCATCGGATGCTGTATTCACCCACTATGAGCATAGGATATCAGACTTGACCCTGATTAGTCCAAATGGTGGGGAAAAAGGCACTGATAATCTTCTAATAGAGTGGACCGAATGTCATGACTATTGGGATCATAGTGTTAATTATTCAATCTACTATTCCTTCGATTCAGGAAGCAATTGGATACCGTTGGTTTCAGATCTTACAAATACATCATATCTCTGGATCACTCATGCGCTGCCAAAAGGTTCCAATTATCTCATACGAGTTGTATGTGGATGTTCAGATGGTCTGTCTGTCGAAGATACTTCTGATAGCACCTTTTCGCTTGTAGAACATGCTCTGTCTGAACCTACGATTACCTATCCAAATGGTGGTGAAACAGTAGGCGCCATAGTGAGAATAGAATGGACCGCTGCATCTGATGCGTGGCTCCACTCAGTAACTTACACAGTTTATTACTCGTCTAACGATGGAACAGACTGGGTGGGACTAATATCTGGAATAACGGATGCCTTCTATGACTGGAATACTACTTTGGTGGACGTTGGCACTCAATACAAGATCCGTGTCGTTGCGGATTGTTCTGATGGTCTTTCATCTTCTGATCAATCTGATTGGATATTCTCAATCCTGAAGGTGGCGACGTTGTTAGCGGTATAGTTACTGTAGAGTGGGCGGAATGTACAGATTCCCTTGAGCATTCTGTAACCTATTCTTTGGCATTCTCAGATGACGGCGGTTCTACTTGGTACGACCTTGCTCTGTATATCACATCTACAAGCTATGGGTGGAACACAACCGTACTCGACGATGGAACATCCTACATGTTACGAGTGATTGTTAACTGTGAAGACGGACTCAGCTCAGAATATCTAACAGGTGTATTCACAGTCCAAAATGAATCAACAATGACCACCACGACAACTACGACTGCTACAGGAACAACAGACACGGTGCCCATGGATGGGGGCCTGATTGTGATAATCGTAATGATTGTAGCGGCGATGAGCGCCATCATCGTTATTATCATTCTACTCCAAAAGGGACTGATCAGAAGACCTGGTGGATAGGTTGTCATCAAATGCTTCAGAAGAACATAGAGGTGTTATCGTGAAAACGACATATCTCAGGCCTATTACATTGCTATGTGTGTTCCTCCTCACCCTGTACCCGAGCAGGCTCATAATTCTGTCATATGAGTCAGATAGTACAGCAATCAGGACCAAGAGCTGTATCTTCATTCTTTCAGAGTATGATCCATATTCTCCATTTCAAATCACGAGCAATCAAGACTTCTCTGATAAGGCGGGTTCTTTTGGTTGGGATGGAGATGGTTCGGTTGGAGATCCGTACATCATTTCCAAGATCAATGTCACGCTTGAAACTGGTATTGCCCCATTGATAAAAATAACCGATACTAATGTACACTTCATTATCAATTCTAGTCTCTTTGTTGGAGGTCTGAATTCAATCCATTTTGAGAATGTAACAAATGGAATCGTATCTAACAATTCAATCTACCATGCTGACATGCAGGGTGTTTATTTGAGAAACGTTACGGACTGTCGTTTTGATAACAATTTTATAACTGAAAACGGATACATGGGATTATTGGCTGATTACACAGAGAACTGCACTTTCTTGAATAACCTAATTGAAGACAATTCTAATAGTGGCACAAAGCTGCGTGACTCTCCCAACAACCTCGTGAAGAACAATACCTTTGCCAAGAATCGAGAGGATGGACTAGCCCTAGGGAATTCACCCAACTGTGATGTCGTAGGAAATATAATTCATGGCAATTGGGGGACGGGTATTTCTGTTGAAGTATCTACACCGCTCGAGATCATAAACAACAGTATCTATGAGAATTCAGAGGTAGGTGTGAATCTGGTTGGATACGAACCAAAAAGCAATGTTACAGGTAACACATTCTATAACAATGATGAACATGCATTGGTATTAATGGCTCCCGAAACTATGGTTTTTCGAAATAACTTCATTCATGATGACATTGCATCACCAGGAGTTTCTCATATCTCCGATATTTCTGAATTCGGTATTTATTCTGAAAACTTCTGGAGTGATTGGGTATATCCAGATGAGAATCATGATAATGTTGTAGATCTTCCATATCATATTCATGGTGTACTTGTTGATGAAACACCTAGAGTCAATGTACACCTTGATCACAAAATACACATCTTGACTAAACCAAATCCAATATTCCCAAATGACAGAATGGATGCCAAATACTTCATTGGGCTATTAGATGTCAATTGGAGCCAATCTAGTGATACATTCGGTCACACTGTCACTTATTCGTTGGACTATTCGACTAATGAAACCACTATATGGTCACGGATTATTTCTGGTGTCACCAATACTGAATATCAATTAGATACGGACACACTTCCAGAGAACAAGATCTTCTACTTGAGAGTCATTGCGGCATGTCAAGATACTACCAGTGTGAGCTGCTTCACCTCGAATTACACCAAACGAGTTCATTCACTGTCAGTTCCAACAATCCTGAGACCGGTTGATGGAGAAGTCATCCAAGAACCCTTTGACATAACATGGTCCGAGTCAATAGATACGTGGTTTGATGCAAAAAATCCATGGGAACATTCAGTATGGTATAATATATACTTCTCACAAGATGGGGGGTTTGAATGGATAACGCTTGAATCTGGTCAACAGAATACACACCTCAGCTGGTACACCAACTCAAGTTGGAATGGGGAGTATATGGTCAAGGTCATAGCTGCTGCTCCATGTGGGCTTATGAGTGAGGATGTAACAGGCTCATTCAATGTTAGTTATGTCCCTGAAGCAACCACCACGTCTGATGACCTAATACCAATATTTGCATTAGGAATAGCAAGTATAGTAGGCATAATGGCACTCGTTATTGTGTTAAAACGAAAAGGGTCTCCATGATTGATGTTTCTTTCTACAAGTAATTAGCTATGAAACGTTCAAAACTCCGGGCGAAGATTCTACCATTAGACTAATGACCAGAGGGATGGAGTATATAATGTGGTTAATGTGGAAACTAAGAAAGAGGGTTTCGTTGTTGGCCGCCTGCTAATGCTTGTAGGGATTGTACTAGCATTTTTGAGTGTATTCCAATTGGACACCATCTGGATTCATGGTTCATACGAGATTGGTGGTTCTACTATCGTATGGGATGACGCCATGAATGTTCTGTGGCCCACGTACTTTCTATCTCAATGGGTAGGGATTTTGCTTGTATGCGGAGGAATTATCATCTATCTGATAGAGTTGAAGGCTAGTGTTTTTTCTATTGGGCGGAGTTTATCAATTGTGTTACTTGGGTCCATTGTCATATACTACTTCCTTATCTCATCTGCATATGCGATTCCTCGTGAGCTGTCAATAGCTGTTTCAATATTTCTTCTGATGTCGTCAGCTATGGCACACTATGGCGATAGAGTTCAAGAATGGTTCGAAGCACTATGAGTCCTCATACAATGAAATCTAGTCTTGTCTGTGCGTATCAGAGTTCCAGTATGCTAGGCTTCATGTCATAATTAGAAAGACTGCAAAATAGACACCAATGATTCTTATGTTGTGAAGTTGAATCAATGAGGATTTGCTCTTTAGATAGATGATTCCAAAAGGGTCATGAACTCGCAAACGCAAACGTATTTGTATCACGATTGTCATGGCTATGTGAATCAAATTGATTCGAAGCGGAGGCGAGATAAAAATTGAGCCAGAGAAATAATACAGCAATCGCATTTCTCATAATTGGCCTCGTTATTGGATTTGGTATTGGAATTGTCATCCCAACAATCACTACTGCAGATAATTCCCTAGCCACGGTCCAATCAAGAGGTACACTTATTGTTGGAACGAGTGCTGACTATCCGCCATTCGAATCCTTAGACTCATCCAATAATGTCGTAGGATTTGATGCGGATTTAATGGAGTATATTGCAGACTACATGGGTGTGACCCTTGTTTGGCAGAATATGGATTTTGATTCCTTAGTCGGAGCCTGCTCGTCAGGTACCATTGATGTAATTGCCGCAGCTATGTTCATCTCTGAAGAGAGAGCTGCAGTTCTTACTCACAGTATTCCGTATCTACAGACAGAAATGTCCATAGTTGCAATGAACGATTCCACTCTATCAATCGCGAACTTGGATGATCTATCTGGTCAAACAGTTGGAGTTCAGACTGGATCCATTGAGGATACAACGATTTCTAATGTAACTGGTGTCACTGTTACTAGATTCGCGACAGCTGACCTAATGTTTGCAGCGCTAAACACGGGTACGGTTGATGCAATATTTGTTGACACACCAGTAGTCACAGTATACATGAGCACCTATAACATCAAGACCATCTTGACAATGGCCGCAGAACTGACAGTGTTGTATGCAGGTTTCAAT
>CAYMLT010000205.1:0-6260 GCA_964391265.1 uncultured archaeon | reverse complement strand
ATAAGGGAGAGGTTACAGTCGAGAACGTAAAGGTGGCAGACTGGATTCCCGCAGGATTTGAGTATATTTCCACAGATCCTAGGGATGAAGAACCCACAGTGAGTGCAGTTTCTGATGGTTCAAGCATGGTTTGGACTTGGACTAGGATGAATCCTAACGATCAGCGAAAACTTCGTGTAAATGTTCGTGGTGAAGGCGAATACGAACGTCGGGAACCGGAAGTTACGTCTGACTAAAATTAGTTTGAAGGGGATTAACTCCCCTTCACGCCATCTCTTTTTATTTCGTAGATTCCTCTTCTTCGATTTCCTCTATCTCTTTCCCAAGTTCTTCAAGTTCGGCATCTATAACGTCAAGTTGAACATAATCACCATCTTCATCTTTTGGATGTGTGGAAAGAGCATACAGCACATTGAATCCAGATAACGTTTCATGAAGCGCATTTCCAATTTCGACAATGGAATTGCTTAGTTCCGCATCACTCATTTCCTCATCAACTTCATGGGTGTAAACAAAGTCGTAGGCACCTCGTACAAGAGTAAAACCCATTTCTAGAAGCTTCTTGATTACAGTACCTGGCGAGGCACCTTCGCTATTAAACCAAATTGAAACACGGGTTATATATGACATAGTAACAGACCCACCATTCGAATTGTGGGCACGCCTCAGCATTATGCTATAAGGGTTTTCAAATCAACTAAGTCGTCTATCACTGTGAACCAGTAGCGATATTTCTTCATGCTCAAGAACATGTTTCCATTGTGAAGTACACTCACACTCAAGACTTTCAAAGCAGGATGTGTCTTGACTCAGCGAGAAGGTTCTAATCGCTTGGACAATCTTCTTGTCACAAACCCTACAATTATGGACTCCGCGGGATTTTCCGCCTGCAACGGGGTCGCAAACAAGTTTCACACTCTTATCAAGGCTCGCGCGTCCTTTCATAAGAACTTCAACAAGCGTCCAGAGCCAAGCAGGACGGTATTCTCCCCTTTCCCATAAAGACTCTACGAGTGTGTTTTTCTGAACATTGACAGGGTTAAGAGAAACTGTGCTCACGCCTAAATCCGAACAATCCTGAATTGTCTTCAAAGTGTCTTGAAGTGCTGAGCTCTCGGATAAAAATGGGGGTTTCAAAAGAACATACGCCCGAACTCCAATATCATGCTTTGAAGCAATCTTCAGAGCTTCTTTGAAGTCAGCAAGTGTGAATCCTTTGTTTATGCAGATGCTTCTGATTCTATCGTTGCTACTCTCAAGTCCAATACCTATCTCGATGAGACGGCCACCTAGGATTCTCCGAATCGCCACCATGGTTTCATCAGTCACATACTCTGGACGGGATTCTATCACAACTTCAGTTATGCGATTATCTTGAGCGATTTTGTGGAGGATGTCATTTCTAGCTTCAAGAGATACTTCATCTTCATCAAGAAAGCTTCCACTAGTATAGAGCTTTATTGACAAGGGACCTTCGCCAGAAAGACTGCTTAGAACCGAGGCGAATTGCAGTACAAGCTGTTCAGATGTGGGTCGTTTTTCCGTTCCATCGAGGAGGTATGAACACATGGTACATCCACCGGATTCCCCCCGAGCATAGGAACAGCCAACGGTTGCGAGAACAATGGACGTTGCACGACCAGTGTCATCTCCAATTTTGGCATCAGTGGTCCATGATGCAGAAGGTCTAGACAAATCCTTACTCCGGCGTCTTGCGATTGAGTCCCTTCTTGCTTTTCCACTAGACTCCAAGATGATTTCCTGAATCTTGTTCAGATTTATTTCAGTCACATAATCACCTAGCCTTATGACGAACCTTCACAGCAATGCCATTATCAAAGTCGCACATTTCGCGACCGGACATCTCGCTTCGTCCTGTGCCGACAACCTCATCATTCGAATTCTTGATAATTACTTCATCACCAGGTCTAATACGACAATCAGCCGATTCTACACCTACTGCAAACAACGTACTTCCTTCAAGTGAGAGTCCTTCAAACTTTACCCAATATTTTCCAAGAGAATCTATTCGTTTTGCACCCTCTAGGGTGAGCGATAAAGCACCGGTTCCGCCTAAGTAAGCGCAAAGCTGTTCACCCTTTTCACGTGAGATGATTGTTCCGTAGACCTTACCGCCAACCTTTGCATTAGGAGGAACAAGCAGGTTTCCTGCGCCTGTATCAAATTGGAAATCTGCAGTGGCTCTCATGGTATCTTCTAGGGAGGATCTCTTTCCACTTGGTTTCTTGATTTCCATAAGATCAAGGAGCGTGTCACTAAGATTTGTCAGAGATTCACGACTGGTTGGAGATGCTTCATGTGTGGTATAGATGATACTCTGTTTGATGAGTTTCTCGGCCATCCGCACAACTGCAAGGTAACCTCCTGAAACATGAGCAACAACAACTCCCGATTCTTTGAACTTTTCAAGATGGGTTACAAGTGCATCAGCTGCAATCTTTGTTTCTTCAAAATCCCATTCTCCAGTGACAGGAATATCATAATTTGCAGCAGGATAAATTCGCTCTAATTCTCTAGGAACTATCCCAAGAGGAGAGGTGATAATCGTTTCAGCAATGGAATCCCTCTTTGATCCAAGAGCCCGGTCAAGTGTGTCTGAGAAACGGCGATGCGTCTTAGAATCGGAGTATGGCTTTCGAGCGGAGCAGGGGAGAAGCAGGATGATTTCCTTATGTTGTGGAGGGGAGTAACGAGAGGCCACATAGTCCCGAAATCGCTTCACAGCAGGCGAGTGATATGATTCGGGACCTATCAATGGCAAGGAGTTTGAGCATGCAGTAGGTGTGAACTCCTCAAGATATGAAGGAATATCCCGATCAAGCCTCCGGAGAAATGATGTAACCTCCGGACTTGAGTGCGTTGTTGCTTCTACAACCCATCGTAATTGCTGTTCATTCGCAGATTGAACAGACTCGGAGAGTATGGATTCATATATGCCCACATTATGGTTGAAAAGGATAGTTTCAATTTTGGGTCTATCCCCATGAAAGTCAAGTTCCTGACAGTGGATGCATATGCAGAATCGATTGACTCCATGACTTACAATTTGCTCATTTCTTAAAGGCCAAACTCGAACCAATCTACTTGCGGCTTCATGTGCATAGCCCATATCAATCAAGTCAAATCCAGTATAGATTAGTAATGGTAAAATGCTAGGTCTAATACGACCTAAGGCAATGGCGACCCAGTTTCGTGGCAATAAAGATCTCAGAAGAAGATTGCTGGAATCATTCTCTCCAAGCTCGTCAGTAAATAGGAAAGCAACTGCCTGAATTCCAGCATTTGAAATGGAAGGAATGAGCTCTTCGAAATCTTCCCGAGATAGCGAGGAGGGGATTCTTACAACAAAGGCATGTTTGGAATCGGATTTTCTTGCAGCTTCTAATTGGCGCTCAACAACGATTTTCGCAGCTATTGGATAGAGTCCAGAAATTCCCGGGAGCGACGGTAACAGTACAAGTGACTCAGGATTGATTGTGCTAAGCGTAGATTTCTCATAATGTAATAGAGAACCTGTTGAAACGATCTGTAGGGAATCGGATGATCCAACTAGTGACGGTGTATTACTTGAGAGGCTACCGAGTTTGATTGTTCCTTGTCGCATGGGCCCATCATGGCCTCGCTTAATCTGAAATCTCATGTCCATACCACTTCTTAATTATACTACTGGCTGATATCCAAGGTAATCCTTTGGGTCCACTTTAGTTTCAACGTTCTCCTGTATCAGTTGAACGCTTTCAAGAGCGCCTAACCGGAAGAGTGGTTGATTGTTATTACCACATTGATATGAATAGGTGCATAGTGGACATCCATCAACTGACTTACAATCACATTTTGCCAGTATAGTTTCAGTGCGCTGAATTGCTTCCTCAAATCGTTTGAAGAGAAGTTTTGAAGCTCCATTCCCTCCTGGGCTACCATCATATACAAAGATATAGCCGGAGTCGCCCATTGATACACCACCTATCTCACGAGCGCTACCGCCTGTAAGCATATCACTTGATTCAATTACAACATGTTCTAGTGCATGGAAGGCACCACCGGTGAGATCGATAGGAGTCATTCTAGGACCTTTTACATCCTTGAGCCTTCCGCTCAGATATTCATTGATTTTCTTCACTGGCTCTGGCGCCTTGAAAACGAATCCACGAGTAAGGTATTGATAGGTAAGCGGAGTATCAAGATCTGATTTTTGAATGACTCGTCCACTACGAGTGTCCCTTTTCACATAGCCATACACAGTCTGGGTCATTTCGAGAGTGCAGTAACTCAAATCCATTCCGAAAGCCTTTCTCTGTTCATGTATTTCGATAATTTTGGGCATGGTTGAATAGAGAGGTCTTGTATGAGCACTTCTATCGCTTACAGGAACAACTATCGCTCGTCCCATTCCAGGACGGTACTTGAAATCCACGGACATGTAGTTCTTGCCGCCATGCAGATACATTGCCCCTGGGTGCAATTCCTGTGCAGCCATTGGCATGGAGCGTTGACCAAGCTTCTTTTCATTCTGTTTGATTTCAACAGTATCTCCGATTCCTCGGATGCTATACCCTCTCCATTCTTTCTGTGCGCGATTGAAATCCGCCACTTTCACTTTATCATCTTCAATTCTGAGAAGATTCTCCTCAACGAGTCCATCCAGTATTCGTTTCTGTTTCGGAAAATCAGAAACCTTCAGCTTTCCACTCATAGCTGCTGCGATAAGTTGATACCGACCAACTACCTCATTTTCTGGTTCCATATATGCAGAATCAACATCAGTGAAGTATTTCTCAGGTTGATGTCTATAGAATGAAGAAATCGGATCCTTCTCTCTGAGAGCCAGTATCGCTACACTCTCTTGCCCTTTTCGTCCAGCTCTGCCAATCCGTTGAGTAAGACGTGTAATTGATACAATCATGCTGATGACCGAGTCGAGGTCTCCAATATCTATGCCAAGTTCAAGAGTAGGTGTCGACACAAGTACGGGTAGATCTCCGGAGCGGAACTTGTCTTCAACTGCATCACGGTATTTCTTTGTCAACCCAGCTCGATGCACCATAGATTTGATGCCCGTATCACCTATGAGGACATTAAGCACTTCAGCTTCTGTATGAGTATTTCCGAATACAAGTGTTTGGAATTTCCCACGATTCAAAGCCCTCACTAAATCAACAATCATACTGTATTTGCTGCGGTCTCCAGGGTAATACATGAGAAAATGGATTGGTCCTCTCTTGCCACTCGTTGATTCTATCAATTCCACTTCTGTATCAAATACCATCTCAGCGTATTCTTTAGGATTCGCAATTGTTGCAGATGCACCAATCTTCTGGAATTTCCCGGATTCCATCTCTAGGCGTTTAAGGATATAGTAGATATTCGCCCCCATGGATCCAGTATAGAGATGGATTTCATCAAGAACAACATACCGAGCAGTCCTTAGCATCGGAACCAATTGTGAGCGTTCCCATCCAAGGTGATAATGAAGGACATCAGGGTTTGTAAGCAGGATATCTGGTGGAGTATCGTACATCTTTTGTCTCTTACTCTGTGATATATCACCATCAAACAGCCCAACTGTAACATTCGAGGTTTCACAGAGTGATTTGATTTTCTCAAATTGATCCCTAGCGAGTGCCTTGGTTGGGTAGAGAAGGAGAGCCCTTACACCGGGTTTGCCAAAAGATTCCTGCAAGGTGAGGAGAATATTCCTAATGATAGGAAGGACGAATCCCTCAGTTTTTCCTTGTGCAGTAGGAGCCGCAATGATAACATCATTTCCACTGCAGATTGCATCATATGCTGCCTCCTGAAATTTGTAAAGATGTGTGATTCCCTTTTCAGAGAGCTTTTCCTTGAGTCGGTCGGGTATCTTCATATCCTCTAAGCTGATTCCATAATCAGCATCGGTTGCATCAAGGTACTTATAGCTCACGAGGTAATCGCGACCACGTGTGACCATTGTACGAATTGCATCAGGGAGTTTGTCTGTTGTGAGCCCTCCTGATTCTACTATCTTATTGATCTGTGCTTCTGATTGAACCCTATCACCTACGCCAGTTGTTCTGCGACGGCTCGTACTTGGAACATCTTTGCTGTTTGTCCCAGATTTTCCTGTTGCCTCTGAAGGAATTTGACCAGTTGGAAGTGTGCCTTTCTTTAGAGCTGTAATGTACGCATCGTAGGCATCGAAGAGGTCTTTGCCACGTCCATCAACCATCAGCGAAGCGTCACATCTGTGGCATCGCACGGTC
>CAYMLT010000204.1:5288-6298 GCA_964391265.1 uncultured archaeon | reverse complement strand
GGGCCGAATCTCTTGACTCTCACTATAGGGGAAGGATGAGAAAACGTGGAGTGAAGAGCGCTGCAATCGGGCAAGACTTGCCGTACGATGCGCCTCTTGTGGCAGGTTCTTCAGATTATGTACCGTTCATGGATAATAGTAGAGATTCATTCTTCTATATCCATGGTAGACAGTTCGGAGGTGCACCTGTCAAAATCGATATTCGAATGGAAGTGACCGATGGACCTAATGCAGGACCTATTCTTGTCGATGCTATCAGAGGCACAAAGCTAGCACTGAAAAGAGGCATTGGCGGAGCATTAGAATCAATCTCAGCCTACGGATTTAAGATGCCACCTACACCAACAGATATGTATAGAGCAGAAAGATGGGTGGAAGAGTTTCTCCTCGGAAAGAGAAAGATCTAGATGAATTACATGTAGACCTTAGCGTACTCATTTAGTAATAGCTTGAGCTCGCTAAGGTTACTTATGACTTTAAACTCGGTTTCTTCAGCCAAATCTGTGAGGATTTCATTAAAAGAGATGATATTGTCGTATTCCCGCCTAAGCTCCTCTTTCTTCTCTGCAGTTTTTGCATTGGGATCATACACTGCAATCAGACTTTGAGGTTCGAAGTTGATGACAATACTTCGGTCCAGATACATAACTTTCTTGCATTTCGGACATTGTACTCGATTAGCTTTTCCGGCTTTTAGATTCTTGAGAAGTTCTCGATCCTCTGACAAGTCAATGTGCTCAATGGAATCAGCTTCATAGGTTTTCTTGCACTTCTCGCAGGTAATTTCAATCAGACTTGTGCCGGGCATATTCGTCACCAGATTATCTCGATATTTCGCTGACGCCACTTAAGACTTGCGAAGTAAGAGATTCGCTTTATGCGATAGCGAAAACATGTGATGGGATTAGTTTTCAAGTGTTTTAGATGGATTCCGTTCTCGTTTGAATAAGTATAAGGTGATAATAAGAGTAAGAGCTATTGACCCAATAATGAGGGGTAGAGAATCGAAG
>CAYMLT010000204.1:4833-5278 GCA_964391265.1 uncultured archaeon | reverse complement strand
TATGATTAATAGAACAGAATCAAAGAGACCTCCAACAACATAGCCAAGAAATGCTCCTGCAAGCGTAACAATGACTTTACCAGCATAATAGCTCAAAGAAAGTTTAACAATGCTATACTTGGTCAGCGCCACATAGACAATTATTGGGTCGTCAGGAAATGGCGATGCGGCAGCGAAGAATAGGGCAAACGCGCCCCATTTCTCAACACGGTTTCTTTCCAAATCAAGCTTCGCGATGCTCTCCTCAGAAAGAACGGTGCGTGAGCTCCGGATGAGACCATAATGTACAAGCTTTGCAAGCACTGCGGTCAAGGCCACTATTATGCCAATTAGAATCCAACTAATCTCAGGGAGCAACAGAGAAGCAATTCCAGCCATGACCATATTTGAGGGACCAAAAGGGAGCATATTGATCAAGAAGCAGGCTATGAATAAACCAAGATAT
>CAYMLT010000204.1:0-4823 GCA_964391265.1 uncultured archaeon | reverse complement strand
CCCTGCAAAATAAGGTCAGCAATAATAGGTATAACATCTTGCAAGCTGTTGACACATCCTAGAGGGCAAAAGCACGACAACACTCCCGTTAATGGAGTGCCTCTATCGTATTCATTCGATGTATCCTAAGATACAACATTCTCAACAAGTACTTTCTTGACACCATCCAAAGTGGACAAGGAGTTCTGCAGGTCATCTACAGATGTACTTAACTGACTTGGATTGAAATAGCATTCATAGAAGCATCTTGTACCTCTAAGACAGACTCCTGTTGAGAAAAGAAGGTCAACAAGTCCACATTTCTTAAAGATCTGTGAGAGCTTTGTTAGAAAGTCGTTAGTGAGCTTTCCGATTTCAAGACTTAGGTAACTCACATCATCATTCTCAAGAGGAAATATTTTGATGAGTCGGTCCTTGTGAACAAGTACCATAAGACCTCGATTGGTTCCCATGGCTTCTTTGAATCTGCTCGGGAAAGATACAGTTTCACTTTCATCAAAAACTAATACGCGGCCGGCAGTTGCCCCTTCATAATCATCGTTCCCAGACATTTAATCACCTGAGCTAATCCCCACGGCCTCTCTTGGAAGCCACGTAGCGGGTACGACAATGGTGTTGACGCTAATAAATAAAGCTCTCTCGTTTGTCCTCAGCTAAGAAAAGGGAGAATTCACTCTGTAAAACAGAAAGGTGCCCTTTTTCAATGGCATCAATGGATGAATTATTGTGATAATTCAATGCAAAATGAGGAACAATTCCCTCTAAAGAAATACAGAAAGGTTTCAGATCTTCGAACTCAATTCATCTGTGAACATCGATTATTACTGCAGATGAAGCATGGAACGACATCGTCTCAATGGAGCCGACAGGGGACGAATCTTCATAATATTGCGAGTAATTCGGATATAAAAGGAGATTCGGATCACAGGATAATCAAGGCAGTACTAGTGACAATGATTGCAATTGCAGGAATTCTCTGGATCTTGGGGTGAAAGAACTGGATCCAATTCTCAACTCAGCTCTTCTCATAATATTTCTACTAGGCATACTCGGTCTGGTTTTGCTTTCTCGTGATAGCGTTGGAAGCCGGGATATTACCAAAGCTCAAAGGGCAGAGGTTGATCTTAACACATTCGTACGAAAAGGGCCAGGGAGGAAGAATTCAAAATGTAACTATCTCTTTTCCGAAGCGAATGTTGTGTCTATGAGCTACCGATATAACGGTCGCTTTGACCACGCAATCGTAAAATGGGACACCGGTCCTATTCTTGTGGCATTGATAGAGAGAAAATTTCCACGAAGTATAATTCCAGCTGTTTCAAAGCAGGAAGACATGTTTCAATCATCTCTATATGCGCTGGCACTTAAAGAGAAGGGATTCTCTTGTAGCTCAACCAAACTGATTACAATCTACTGTTTGCAGGATGAAGCAATTGAGTGTTTGAAGAAACAATCAGGGCTTGATTGTATGCATTGTGAGAAGGGTAAATCGTTCAAGAGCAGGTTTAATGAGAAAAAAACCATGAAACGCCTTGCCAGACTAGACGAGGTTTGGAACCAAGAGAGAAAACCAAAGCCAAATCCTTCTTCGGTGAATTGTCGAGCCTGTCCCTTCACGAAAAACAAGAAATGTGAGTTCTCAGCAGTTTAGCAAAAGAGTAATCTTCTCTCGCGTATTCCCATGACTCATGCACGAGCTGCGAGAATTTGAGGCACAAGTTCGAATCGCCAAACTGAATTTGAAAGAAGTATATTATACTTCAAGAGACGAGAGTACAAAGGCGGACCTCAAAGAATTGGTTGCTGGCACTATCATGATTCAGAAATCGATTGAGAGAATCATAGAGCTACGCAGGAAAACTCGAGCAGCTAGAATTATACTTAATGATAGAAAGGCACAGATGACTCTGAGAAAGTGGTCCAATGGACTCGCTAAGAGAGTTAATGATTTCAAGAAAAAGAAGGGCAAACTAAGGCACGAACATCTGCATAGATATCAGGAAATTCTCTTCAAATATATTCAATCAATAGGCGAATCATTGAACGATTGGATTATTGACATTGAAACAATGGCGGATATCCCAAAACCACCAAAATGAGTTTTTAATATCGTAATCTGGCAGCTATTCCACCAAATGACTTCAGCTGAGCACCTGATTCGGTCTGGCTCGAAAATACCATAAGCTCGGTTCCGAATGCAGAAATCTCATCATATAGGTCATCGATAAGATCAGCATTATCTTCGACAATCATCAATGTGTCTACTCGTCCCTGCTGTAGGGCTTCAAGAACCTCGTTCTTTCCGTAGGTGACGGTGGTCATCCCTTTCATGACATCACCCATGAAATTATCCCACATCTGGCGTTCAGCATAAATTTCAGTTTCCTTAAGAACTCGCGATGCCTCTTTCACTGCCTGATATAATCCAGTTTCATCAATAATACTAACGGGAATTATCACATCTGCAATCTTTTCTTTGATTCTGTAGTCAATATCCCCCTTTTCCAGAAATTCTTGACAACGAATTGTGTTTCCACCTAGAACGATTGCATCTACACTATCAAGATCATCCAGGAGCAAATCAGAAAGCTTCCGCGACACGAACTTAAAGAACTCAGTGATTTTTTCCTCTCTGATTCGCATGTAACGCTTTGCACTCTGACCTCCAGCGCGAGTCTTGCCTATGATGAAAAAATCCTCATCGAGCATCATCTCCATATGCTTTCCTCTTAGGTATCCAATAGTGACTTTTCCTCCCTCAAGTAGCACAATGACTACTAGGCTCTTTGGTCGTGTCATCCCTTCAAGTTCTTCAGTGACGAACTCTCTCCCACAGAGATAGACAAACTGCGTAACTGGTGATGGAGGAACAACCAATTCTCGGATCTCTGAGTAGGTACCTCCTTCTTCTTCAAATCCATAAAAGAAGGCTAAACCGGTTTCAGGTATATCTTTGATGTTTGTAAGATCGGAGAGAATCGCAGACAGGTTATCTTGAACGTTCTTTCTGTTTGTCTTGCTTTTGATGTTATCTGAACCAGCCAGCTCTGTTTTTACAAAACTAATTACTTCAAGAAGATTCTTTGAGGGAGGGACATAAAGAGTAGTAAATGAGCTATGCCGGCCATGGTAATTCTTTAATCGCTGTACTATTTTCTTCAGCTTCTGTTTCTCAGCGGACATATTCATTCGCCTATCTTTACGTAATAATCATGATGTCACCAAGAACAAGTTGTTGCAAGGCAACTGTCTGTCACTCAAGCATTTTAGAGCGTATTTTAACATTGTGACAATGACATTATTGGATTTGTTATTTAAGAGTAACCTTAAAATGTGAAACGCATCCAGAGGTCTACTAGGTGAATACGGAATGTGGTTATGCCAATTTCGAACCGCCCACTAGGGGCTTCATTTTATTACGGACTTAGTCTGTACCACATCAATCATTCCGAGCAAACTTCCACCTATGGAGTTCTGAACGTAAAATGACCGAACAACAGTTGACAGCAGGAGAGAGAGAAGTTCTGAAAGGTCTAGTTGATATCGACCGGCGAGTATCAGCAACTGACCTCTCTGCGCGACTTCATGAGAAAGAAGAGCGGGTCATTTCCATCTTGAACGCATTAGCAGAGAGAGGACTCGTGAACCTGCAAATCAGTGAATCAGTAAAACTCTACCTGACCGAAGAAGGGAAGGACTATGCAATTAATTGGCTACCAGAGTTTCGTTTGTTTGGTGCAGTTCAGGAATTCGGAGGTAAAGCCTCGCTTGATGAGGCAATTGCGAAGACAGAAATGGATCCGAAGACCAAAGGTATTGCGCTCAGCTGGGCTCGAAAGAATGGATGGTTAGAGATCACAAAAGAAGATGGAAATACAATCCTTGAAGCAAAAGTACCAGCTGCAGATTCGCCTGTTATGAGAGTACTTAAGAAACTCAATGAAGGGGCAGATGTTCTTCCTGAACACTTGGCAGATAGCACAAGAGTGGCTACTCAAAGAGGGTTAGTTACTGAGAGAATTACAAAGGACTTCCAAGCAGAACCTGTACCAGAAAAATGGGGAGCAATCAGGATTTTGCTTTCAGACACTGGGGGTGGAGCAATTGATTTGACACCAGAGATGCTTTCTTCAGGGACTTGGAGAAATACTACATTCCGTCCATATAATGTGAATGCAGATCCTCCGTATGTTAATTATGGGCGAAAGCATCCTTATGCGGAGTTCAATGACTGGCTAAAGGAGATACTTGTAGGTCTTGGATTCACAGAGTGGTCAGGGCCGTTCGTTGAAACCGAATTTTGGAATAATGATGCATTGTTTGTGCCTCAGGATCATGTTGCAAGAGAGGTACAGGATCAATTCAGAGTCACCAAACCATATGACCATGGTGACATACTTGATTCCAAGTACTACAGCAAAATCAAGGCAGTTCATGAAAATGGAGGTGATACTGGTTCAGTCGGATGGGAAGCACCATTCAGCAAGGAAGTTACTTCAAGACTAGTTTTGAGAGCACACACCACTCCAGTTTCCATGAGATACTTATCAGAACACAAGGAGTCACCTCAGAAAATGTTCACAGTTGATAGAAACTTCAGAGCTGAGAATCTTAGTGCGAGGCATGCACAAGAGTTCAATCAGTGCGAGGGCATCATTATGGACAAGGGTTTGAATCTCAGAAACCTAATGGGGTACCTGTCAGAAATTGTAAGACGCGTGGGTATTGAAAAGATGAAGTTCAAGCCAGGACAGTTCCCATTCACTGAACCAAGCGTAGAGTGCTTCGCAAAGCATGATGTATTAGGTTGGATTGAAGTTGCT
>CAYMLT010000203.1:4014-6300 GCA_964391265.1 uncultured archaeon | reverse complement strand
GCAGCATATTCGGAGACTCTCAGTTTCCCACTCAAACTTAGGCTCAAGCATGTAAATTCTGTTTGGACCGACCCCCCATTCAATTTCAATATTGAAAAATCCTCTAGGCGGAAAAGCTGCTGCTAGTGCAACCTCTTTGTAAAATTCCTGATCATTCTTGAATGGGATTGCTTTTTCCTGCCAATGAGGGCCACGAGTATAGTCGCTTCCTAGATTGTGATATTCGTCGTCCCAATGATAATAGTTACAAGAAACCAAGGACTCATCGCGCCCTTGGTCAATAATTCCAGTATTGTCTTTGTGGAATCGGTTTTGTTCTCAACCGTGTAGGTAGTACCGCTGCTAGAAATGGACTCCCGATATCTGCTCACAATGAAACCTCTAGAACTTATCTTGCTGCTTAGGGTGCAGAATTCCAATCAATTTCAGCTAATCAGTCACACTTTTATCCAACAGGTATTGACTTTCAATTGAGTTGTGACTACGATGGAGCTAAAAGGTCCTCTTTGTTACGTGCTGGATTATGATGACATTGCCAATTATGCATATCAAACTGCATTGAGAGTTAGGGAATCCAAATGGAGACCTGATGCAATTATTGGCATTGCGCGAGGTGGATGGGTTCACGCGAGAATTCAATGTGATTTGCTTGGTGTAAAGAACCTGTACAGTGTCAAAGTTGACCACTGGGGTGTTACGGCAACCAGAGATGGAAAAGCAATGCTTTCGTGCCCATTAGTTGGAGATGTCGAAGGACAACAGGTTCTTGTTGTCGATGACATCACAGACACCGGAGAGAGCCTCACAACAGCAGTGAAACATATCGAGGAAACCGGTCATCCAGCAGAGGTGCGGACAGCCACACTGATGCATATTGTTGGCTCGAAATTTACACCTGATTACTATGGAGTCGAGGTTACTTGGGCTTGGGAAATATGGCCATGGAACTTCTATGAAGATATCACTGCACTCATCTCAAAAATCTTTGAAGGAGAAAAAGTCGACGAACTTAGCACCCCAGAAGTGAAAAAACATTTGCGTGAATATAACAATGTGGTGCTTTCAGATGAGCAGATGTCCAAAATCAAGTCGCATATGGGTTTCCTAGGAAAGATAGTATATCCATTAGATAAGGTTTGGAAGATTCTCGATTAGACGTCCGTAACTCTGAAGGAGCTGTTTCGACCGTCTCATTAGCTATAAATGTAAGAGAGGAGCCCAGGAATATAGATATCTTCAGAAGTAGGTTGTAGATATGGCATTTGAAGCAAGATTCAACTATGTTCCAGTGGACAGGAGTCAGAAAGAAGAGATTGAAAATCTCATTCCAATAGAAATTGGAATGTTTGGAGGTAGCGGGAATTATGACTCCGAGGTCATTGAGAACCCATTTGAGATCAAGGTATTCACCCCCTATGGTGCGCCTGCGGATAATTTCATCCTGGGAAAAGTAAAGGGGCGAACCTTCGCTTTTCTGGCACGGCATGGGAGAGGTCATACTATACCGCCCCATGCAATAAATTACCGTGCCAATATTTGGGGTATGAAGGCACTTGGAGTACAGAGAATAATATCTCCAGCAGCAACAGGTAGTCTCCAACCAAAGAAAATCAAGCTGGGTGAATTTGTTATCGCAGACCAGATTTTTGATAGAACAATGGGTCGTCGAAAAGACACGTTCTTCGAAGGAGGCACAATAGCTCATCTTCCTTTTGCTGAGCCATTTTGTCCCGAACTTCGCAAGGTTGCTGTTGAAACAGCAGGCAAACTCGACTATAAGGTCCACGACGGAGGAACCTATGTATGTATTAACGGACCTAGATTCTCCAGTCGAGCAGAATCAATGTTCTATCACGGTCAAGGATGGGATGTAATCGGAATGACTGCTTATCCAGAAACATCCTTGGCAAGAGAAGCAGGTATTTGTTTCGTGAACATATCCATGCCAACGGATTATGATGTTCACGGAGAAGAGGGAGCTGTTACGCACGAGATGGTACTCAAAACCATGTCAATGAATGTTGAGCGGGTAAGAAAGCTCACGTTCGAGATGATAGACCATATTCCGAAGGCCGCAAGCTGTGATTGTCACACAGCAATGCAAGGCGGATTGTTTTAGAAAATAGAAACAAGGGGGCACAGTCCCAAAGGATTAGCCCCCCTGAGTATTTCGGCAATGCAATTGTTTCTGGGTAGAACAGGGAATTCACCAATCGGAGTCGTCGTCGTCTTCCCAGAAACAATTGCATTGCCGAAATACTCAGGGGGGCTAATCCTTTGGGACTG
>CAYMLT010000203.1:0-4004 GCA_964391265.1 uncultured archaeon | reverse complement strand
CCTAGAAAACTGTAACTTCGAATCATCCCTAATCCGGATAATAAGCTCCGATGTAATATTTATCAGAATTTAGAGAGGTATCAACCCTCAATTTGAGCTATTGGGATATATTGGCCCTGATTCTTTATGATTTGGCAATTAGAATCTAGAAGATATATGTCCCCATTTTATGATTGCTCTGCGAGGAAAGAATATATTCGGAAATGGTAATGAGCAAGACAACTAAATACCGGGATCAGGGTGTCTACTTGTCGGCTTTTGGAAAGAATCTGGTTAGTAGCGATTTATCTCCAAGTTTGGATCAGAAAAGTCGCTTGATAGTATTCCCACGTGATGTACCCATTCCCATCAATATTGCACAAGCAAAGGGTGTGCAGAAGGTGGGAGCAGGACTTTTTATTGCTCAAAGCAACACACAGGTTCTACGAGATTCCTTGGGGAGTATTCCTCAGATTCGTTTCAAGAAAGCAAGGGATATCCCAAAGGGTGATGCCCGAAAAATGAAACCCTTTGCTGAAAGGACGTATGCTATAGTTCGTTATTCATTCAGAGGGGTTACACCTCAACAGAAGAAGAGAGTTCAGCGACTCTTCTTTCAAGCACCCTGTATAAGGCTACGGCCTGGAGTCATCCTTTTTCCATATCTTCGCTCTCGACAAAGAAGTAGATACTATGTAATGAAAGATGGAACAACTCTAATGGATTCTAAAACATTCGCTTCAGAAACGAGTAGAATTGGTGTACCTATATCAAGATGGTCCCGACTTAAACTGACGAATGAGGATGCAGAGCAATATATTCATCAGTCCTTCAAAAAGACTGTCGAAACCGATCTTGGAGCACTTGAAAAGAAGCTGAAGATTCTGTTGGAAAGATTGGGAAAGGGAGAAGACGACCTCAGGAAGCTGAAAAATGAAAGCAATAACCTGGTCGCTCAACATAAGAAAATGAAGCGGAACTTGGAAGTTCTCAAAGCAGTATGGGAATATGATGCAAATAAAGACTTGAAAAGAACATACAACATGATTCTACGTGTCCAAAGGAAACTTCGAGAAAAGGAATGAATGAAAGGCTATTGCTTTAGGAGTTCATCAATTGATCACCAGTCATCATCATCTTCGAATTCATCATCATCCCATTCCTCTTCTTCGTTGAACTCGTCCCATTCCTCTTCAAAGAACAATCTTTACACCTACGAGATTGTTTGTTGACAACGATATGAATCTAACGAGAGAATCGCATCATTATTTCAAACCAAATCAGTAAAAGGAAACCAAGCAAGGAATTGTGTAGGCGATAGATTTGACTCGAATTGGTATTGGACAGATGGAACCGAGAATAATGGATATGGAATACAATCTTCTCCAATTGAAAGATATTCTAAGGGAAGCAGCCAAAGCGGATGTTGAGGTTCTTGTTCTCCCAGAACTAGCAAATTCTGGTTACGCATTTAAAACAATGGACGAGGTGGAAACGAGCGCAGAGAAGATTCCGGAAGGAGAATACTCTAAGCAGCTTATCAAGTGGTCCAATAAGAATCGCATGGTAGTTGCGGGAATTAATGAAGAATTCCGTGAGCAGCATTTCAATTCAGCGGGCATCTTTTCCAAGGGCAATCTTCTTGGCATCTATCGAAAAGTGCATTTGTTCAATGAAGAGAAGAAATGGTTCTCACCGGGAACAATTGAACCACCAGTAGTAGAATTTAATGGACAAAGCTTTGGAATAATGGTATGTTGGGATTGGGCATTTCCGGAAATGGCGAGAATTCTTGCACTCAATGGAGCCCAGATAATCCTTCATCCAGCTAATCTTGTACTCGAATATTGTCAAAGCGCAATGACGACTCGCGCTCTTGAAAATGGAGTATTCACTGCAACCGCAAATAGAATTGGCGAGGAACGAAAATTGGTGTTCTCAGGCAAATCGCAGATAACAAACAACAAAGGCAAAGTTCTCCTTTCCATCCCTGATGGAGAAATAGGAGTTCAAAGCGTGGATATTGACCTATCGACAGCGGATGACAAGAAACTCACAAAGAGGAATCATTTATTGAAGGACCGAAAACCAGAGATCTACAAACGCCTCACCGAGATGCTCTGACCTTGTCAGGGATCCGTCCTTTCCACTCTTCAACGGGATACTTCTGTTCGTTCTTCTTCAGTTTCCGTAAGATGGACTCAGTAGGGTCTATACCAGTCGTGTCAGATAGACGGAGCATGTATACAATAACATCTGAGATTTCATCAGCGATGCTTTCTCTGTAAGTATCATCTTTCAATAAGTCCATAATTTCCTCATGCGACAACCACTGGAATCGTTCGAGAAGCTCGCCCATTTCAATAGCTGCTGACATTGCGATTGCGGATGGTTTTTGGAAATCCTCCCAATCCCGGTCCTGTACGAACTTTCTAATGAGAGCCATTAGTTCCTCTAAGGATTGGCTTTCATCTCGCAATATGTCCACCAAGATTAGCTTTGATCGACATTGAAAGTTCTCTGAATTAGCCAAAGACTGTACAAGGAAAATATCACAATCACCGTAGCAAGCAACAGAATGACGCCGGACCCAGGAATAAGTGAATCTCCTGTCGCGATAATCAGTAGTGTATCCAGTGTCCCCATACCACCGCAAATGAGAACGACAATGAGATTAGTTAGGCCACCATATCTAAGGCGAGATCCTTGAGTGTTATTCCAGACGCCTATGGAAATCACAGAGGAGATTCCGGATAGGACAAGAAGGCCATATGTGATCACAAGGTAATAGTGCCATACAGACCAAATATCAGGAGGGGTTAGCAGAACAAACCCGAATCCAATCAGCATGAGTATGAACACAATCGGAGGCCATGGGTCATCAGAAAAAGCAGAGCGCTCCTTGATTAGATCATCATAACTTCGCTCTTCATCATCTGATAATTCCTCATCCGGAAAAGTGACAGCATCCTCATCTTCGTCGAATATATCGATATTGTCATCCTCGTTGAACATCTAAGTAGCCTCGTCCTTGCGGATGGCTTTCTTGTGATTGCCCTCGTTTTAACCCTTGCGTCAGAGCGAATATTAAAGAAAGACCATCATCCAAATTATTAAAACATCATGTTCTTCTGGACCGCATATGTCATCTGACAGTCAATCCTTCGAACAGCTTCTTCAAGCAGCACGAAATCTCAGATTAAGAGGCGAAAACAAAAAGGCAATTGATGCATATAGGGCTGCATTGCAGGTGAATCCTGAATCAATAGAAGCCCTTAATGAGATGGGATTGACACATATCCATATAGGAGAACAAATAGAGGCAATTCTTGTTTTTGATGCTGCCATTGCTGCAAAGCCGGATGATCCAAGTCCTCATGCAAACAAGGTGCAAGCATACCTTACAATTGGATCATTTCAGGAAGCTCTAGCTGCAGCGGATGTAGGGATATTGGTTGCTCCTACAAGTGCAGAGTTACATGCAAATAGAGCGCGAGCGCTTGAAAGTTTGCTCAGGATACAAGATGCGATCGATTCATTCAACGAGTCTCTAAAGTATGATTCCGATAACCCTGAAACATGGAAGGCACTTGCTTTATGCTTAGATGCCCAAGCAAAATGGGATGAGGTCGCAAGAGCGTATAGAATAGCAGGTTCACTTCATGAGAAGCGTGGAGAACGTGCTGATGCCGAGAGTTGCTTTAAGTTTGCAGAGATGGCAGAGAATTCTGTTGATGAAATGGCATAAAAAAGAAGAAGTGGGCTAGACAGAATCTAGCCACTTTTGCGTACTCATTTTTTCTTTTTACGTTTACGAGGCTTTTTCTTTCCTCCGGAAATCATTCCTTTCTTGTAGGCGACAGCTCCGCCGCCACCACATAGGGCACCTATACCAAGTACTGCAATCCAAATGCCATACTGAGCAATAAAAGCGGCTAATGGGTCATCTGTAGTAGTAGTAGGGGTGCTTGTAGGAGTAGTTGATGATGTAGGTGATGCAATCGAATTGCGCACTCGAATCACCA
>CAYMLT010000202.1:1800-6305 GCA_964391265.1 uncultured archaeon | reverse complement strand
CGTGATGCATGCGTCCAAATCGTGAAGCAGCGTCGGGGATGTCAAGTACTCCGTCATCCAGCTCGATCCCAATTGAAGGAACTCCCATTCGAGTATACGTCACAAGCCGCATAAGAATACCAAGTCTTTGATTCATTTAAGACCTATTGTTATGAAACGACAGTAGGATGCACCCCTAATCAGGACTATTTTTCATTCATCCTCCAAGATAGATCATACTCGGGATACTAATTGCTGAGTTATGCTACATAGAATACCCAGACGTATAGCATCATGAAGAGGAATGCAGCGATTGCGCATAGGAGCAGTTGCCATCGATGTATCACTGTAGTCGATTGTGCGACTCTAGTATATTTGAACCGGTTGAAAACAATATAGGCTATTGGCAGTGTAATAAGTGCTGCAGCAATTTGATCTGCAATCCAGTGTTGACGGACGAACAAAGTCGAGATTATAACAGCAATTGCGATAGGCCATGAAAGGTAACCATATTTCTTCTTTGCCCTCCAAAGTGCATAGGCTGTGAGTAATGAGGTTGAACCATGAAGACTTGGGAAGCAGTTTACCTGCACATCATTTGCATACAATGACTGAATCTGAAGTGAAAAGAAGTCGGTACCTGATACAATTCGGTCAGGTCCAAGCACTGGAAAGATGAGATAGATAGCATACGCGGCCAGATTGACAAGAATAAATGCAAGAACAAGCGCGTTTCGATACTCCCGATCGACGAATGCAAAGTAGAGATAGCTGAAGAAGATGAATGAATAGAAGAGATACCAATAGACTATGATGAATGCTGGGACAAGAGGAATAGATAGATCAAGGGGGCTTGCTAGTTGTATGGGTGTGTGTAGTATTACTGACAATGGCCCAACGAAGTCATACAGCATCGCAACCCCAAAGATAATGATGATGCTGAGAATCCCGTAGAGCACCCACCTATAATCTTTAATTCTTGAAATACTCATACTGCTCGTCTGTGCATTAACCGGTTAAAATTTCTTTTCTCCTGATTGGAATTTATCGATAGTCAAAGGAATCAGTTTGATCGATCAAACAGTAGATTTAGCCTCGCGACATGACCTTCTGTGATAAGAGAGAACATACAATCTGTTCCAATTGATTTATCCGTAGCCATGACTGACTAACCAGATATGAAGTCTATGAAAGAAGATAGGTCTCTTGATGAACTCCCGGATCAAGTATTTGTTGCCTTGGGGAGAAGAGGAATGGAAGGAATTTTACTCAAGGAGTGTGCTTATTGTGATGGCACAGAGCTCACTCTTATGGATATGAACACCGACCCCCCTGAAATATCAGGTAATGGAACAGAAGAGGTCATCGAGAACTGGAATGTCAAATGTGATAAGTGCGATAGAGCATTCACCATTAGGTGCAAGGTCAGGTATCATGATAATGAAAGAATGGACACAATGGTTAACATCATTGAAGATACCGGAAAGGATCTTGGTTGGCTAGGTAGTTACTAGGTGAATGCAAGTGGGCAACAACTTCAAAATCTCAGTCCTTCCGGGGGATGGTATCGGTAGAGAAGTGGTTCCACAAGCCCTTAGAGTTTTGCAGACTGCTGAAGAATTAGGGGACGGATTCTCATTAGATGTTCACGAGTTTGAATGCGGCGGAGAGTACTATCGAAAGAGAGGCAGAGAGTGGTCAGAAGAGGCAGAAGAATTCACCAAAAAAGAGGCAGATGTAGTTCTCCTAGGAGCAGTCGGGGCGAATAATGGAGATGGGACTCCAGTTAGAAGACCGGATGGACATCTTGCGGGATATAGTGTAGTCATTGGCCTTCGCTTTGAATTGGAACTCTATGCAAATCTGAGACCTGTCAAATTGTATGAAGGAGTACCAACACCTCTTGCAAACAGAACATATGAAGACATAGATATGATCATGGTAAGGGAAAACACTGAGGGCTTGTATGCCCCTCAAGATAATCCCTCTAGGTCGCTAGGAGCAGAAGAAGTTGTCGACCTGAGAAAAATCACCAAGAAAGGAAGTATGAGGGTGTGCAGATTTGCATTTGAAAAAGCAGCTACTCGAGATGGAGCTCCTGCTGACAAACAAAAACGCGTAACCTGCGTGGATAAAAGTAATCTCCTTGCTGGATGTCAGCTATTCCGACATTCATTCAATGAGGTCGCTAAGCTATTCCCCGATATCTCATTAGATTACGCATATGTGGATGCATTCACACAGTGGATAATACGAAATCCCTGCCACTATGATGTTGTTGTCGCTCCAAACGCCTTTGGAGATATCATAACAGATCTCGGTGCAGCTATCCAGGGGGGCTTGGGACTGGCACCTGCAGGAAGTATTGGAGATGGCCATGCTGTATTCGAGCCAGTTCACGGTTCAGCGCCTAAGTATGCAAATAAAGGAGTTTCTAACCCAATAGCTTCGATTCTATCAGGTGCCATGCTGCTCGATTGGTTAGGGTCCACGAAGAATAATCTAGGATGCAAAACAGCTTCCTTTTTAGTAGAAGAAAGTGTTGCAAACGTTCTGCGAGAGGGCAAAGTCCGAACGTATGACCTATGCCGAGATAACTGGGATAATGTTGAACCATCCTCAACTCTTGAAGTAACGGATGAGATAATTCGTACAATGATACACACAGGAGACAACGCATAGATGGGACAAACACTTGCTGAGAAAATCCTCTCTGCTCATACGGAAAGCAAGAGAGCAGAAGTGGGAGAAATAATCGATGCATCTGTTGATTTCATCATGGTGCATGAAGTGCTCGGCTCAAGAATAATCCCTGTGCTTGAAGAAATGGGCTTTGACAAAGTATGGGATCCAGATCGAGTTCTTGTTGTAAATGACCATTGGGCGCCAGCCTCCGATACTGAAAGTGCGAAGATACACATTAGAAATAGACGTTTCGTGAAGGAACAGAATATCATGAATTTCTGTGATGTGGAATGCGGTATCTCACATCAGGTCCTTGCAGAGAAAGGACTTGCATTGCCAGGAAATCTCATTATCGGAAGCGATTCTCATTCGACAACTTATGGCGCATTCAATGCATTCTCCACCGGTTTAGCCGCAACCGATAGTGCACTTATTCTCGCAACTGGTAGGATATGGCTTCGGGTTCCTGAATCAATTAGAATTGATGTTTTCGGACACCTTCCTCCACGAGTTATGAGTAAAGATCTGATTCTGAGTATAATCAAAGACTTGGGAACTGATGGTGCGAATTACCAGTCGATAGAAATGTATGGTCCAACAATAGAAAAAATGAGTGTTGGCTCTCGAATGACCATCTGCAATATGAGTGTAGAAGCAGGTGCAAAGAATTGCATAATGGAAGTTAGTAAACCAGTACTTGAGTGGCTGAAGGAAGCTGCTCCACACAAGAAGTGGATTTCCTTTAGTCCTGACAAGGATGTCGATTATCCAAAGCATATCATAATCGATCTAGATTCAAATCCACTGGAGCCAATGGTAGCATTTCCATCTAGTCCTGCAAATGGAAAACCAATTTCAGAAGTAGGAGATGTTTCAATAGATCAAGCGTTCCTTGGCTCTTGCACTAATGGTAGACTTGAGGACCTTCAGGTTGCTAATGAAATTCTTAAGGGGAAGAAGATACATCCAGATGTCAGGCTTATTGTAACCCCAGCTAGCAGAGATACTTACCTAGCAGCGCTGCAAGAAGGCATTGTTGAAAGCCTAATGCAAGCAGGAGCAATTGTGACTAATTCTACATGTGGGGCTTGTGTGGGTGGGCACCTTGGCGTTCTTGGACCGGATGAAGTGTGTATTTCTAGTACAAATCGAAATTTCAAAGGACGTATGGGACATCCTGACTCTTTGGTATACTTGGCATCGCCAGCGACAGTTGCAGCGAGTGCTCTGAAAGGTGTAATCGCGGATCCTAGGGAGGTCTAAGGAGTGTCGCACAAATATGACAGGATAACAGGAAAGGTCAGGCTGTTTGGTGACGACATTAACACAGACCAGATTATCCAAGGCAGGTACCTTACACTTCTCAATTACTCTGAAATGGCCGCACATACTTTTGAAGTGATAAGACCAAACTTTGTGAATGAAATAGAGCAGGGAGATGTTATCGTTGCTGGACGGAACTTTGGCAGTGGGTCCTCAAGAGAAGAGGCGCCTATGGTTCTGAAAGAGGTAGGACTTTCATGCGTAATAGCAGAATCCTTTGCACGGATTTTCTACAGAAATGCATTCAATATCGGTCTGCCAGCATTGATCGTGCCAAGAATAACAGAACATGCCAGAGAAGGACAGACAGTTGAGATTAATCTTATTGGTGGGCTCGTTCGCATTATTGAAACACAGGATGACCTTCGAGGAGACTGCGTTCCTGAAAGAATGCTCAATCTGCTTCAAGCGGGTGGAGCTGTAGCCTGGTATAAGCAGCAACGACAATGAGTTGCGCGTAATATACGAGATTACAGGAAAATGCTATTAGGCGCCCGTCCAGTTGTGCTGTCGATAAT
>CAYMLT010000202.1:0-1790 GCA_964391265.1 uncultured archaeon | reverse complement strand
TATCGAGGTCTTCACATGAATGTCATGGTGTTTCTTATCATTTCACTAATTGTACACAGCATACCAATCCCATATACACCAGGAATGCTGCGTATCAATAGGTTGATCAAATGGCTTCCGACTAGACTCATTTGGGGGACGGCAGCTTGGGTCTTCATTTGCCTCCTCGGAGTAATGACGTTGCCTTGGGCACTTATCAGCCTGATAATGAGCTTTGCACTTCAAATGCTGATTGTCGGAGGATTCAGACCAGGAACCATCGAAGAAATCATCGAAGGTGCGCGGATGCCGATGATGTGCATTGGACTACTAATCATAATCATTATGCCAGTGTTTTCCGGAATAATAGGATGGACATCGGATGTTTCAAATGCCCAATATATCGATGATATGATAGTTCAATCTAACGCGACATTGTTTGAGAATCCAATACCTGACAATCAAGTGAGGATGGTAACTGAAGAATATGCGACTTATGTTGCAAGACAGCAATTTGCATCTATAGGATCTAACATTGAGATTGCTGCTGCACACATAACAACACGGAATGGCCGATTGGTATGGGTCTGCGTTGTTGTTTCAACAAACGTGCTTTCAGAGAACTTCATCAAAGGCCTGATTGTTGTTGATGCAAACGACCCTGCTCTGGTAGAAGTGATAACGGATGTTCAAATACCGGTAGGCGAAGGTCTGTTTTGGGACAAGAATATTCAGTTTGGACTTTATCTCCAAGATATGAACAATGCGTACGAATATGCCTATCCAACGTGGGATCCTTCCGGACAGCTCGTTTACATTCAGACAAGAACTCAGCTCAGATTTGACTTCGTAGAGGTCCCTATTGGACCAGTGCTTTACTTCCATAATGGCACGATAGTGTCATATGAAACAATTGAAGACGCGCCAAGCTGGGTGACACAGGTATATAGTGAGGAGTGGCTTGAACGGGATATCACCCGATGGGGAGGATATCGTAGAGGTGATTCATTTGATCTTTTTGCAGGAGGCTTCCTGTGGACCATTCCACCATCAAATGACAGATTGCAAATAACTGAGGATACAAGGTATATCTTGAATCCTGATACTAACCGTGTAGAAGCTCTGATAGCAGTACATCCCCCTGGCTCTAGCACTCTCTCCCTTAGCGGAATGGTTAGAGCTACAAATGATGGAATTTTCTACCATGATCTTAGCCAGAATGGATTCGTCAGTGGTGAAGCGGCAACAAACGAGATTATCAAGGCGTTTCCAAATGTAGTAACTGGAGATTACTACGGTGCCATGCCTCTGCTCTACCCTGTACAGGTCGGTGCAACTGAATACCGGTATGTATGGTATTGTCCGATATATTGGATTGATGGATACTATGATTCTGATGCTGAGGAATATTCCATTACGGATATTCGACTTCATGCGCTGGGAATGGCAGATGCAATAGACGTGACTAATTCGTTCACTCTTGAAAGGGGTGGCGCACTAACTGGAGCAGCTCTTGTCAAAGCAGTCCGAGAGGGATATGTTGCTGCGGTGGGTGGAGAAATCATTGAAGAACCAACTTTTGGCATTTCGTTAACCGCTAATGTGACAAGTGTTACTTCCTATGTTGAAAATGGAGATACACATATGGTTCTCGGTACATCGAATTCTACTTACGAATACATTGTAGGTGCGAAAAGCTGGATGAACCTTACAGACTGGTACGAACTCCTCAATTTGAATGTGGGCGATAACTTCACAGCTACATTACAGCATATTGGAGAAGAGTATAGAATCGTTGCATTAGTGAAGAA
>CAYMLT010000201.1:0-6356 GCA_964391265.1 uncultured archaeon | reverse complement strand
GGCAAGGCAATTGTCAATCTAATGACACTTGCTTAGAAGGATCTCAAGTAGTGCGATATTGCTTCGAGGCATTCACAACGAAGAGAATATGAGTTGAACCTAATTTCTGCGGAATGGAGCCATAGTCTAGCATGGACAAGGCGCCAGCCTCCGGAGTTGGTTCTCCCCAGTTCGAATCTGGGCGGTATTGAAATATTTGTATCTCTCTAAATCAGCCTATTTGATAAATGTCGAGTATCAAAAATAGTCAAATACAACTCCATTATAGCCGTATTGCTGAATCTCTAATCTACAGTGATTTAGGAGATACATAAATGACACAATATGAAGTCGTGATTGTTGGTGGAGGACCTGCTGGGTCCACTGCAGCAAGGAACATTGCTCAGAGAGGTATCAATGTACTTCTAATCGACAAGGATGTATTTCCAAGAACCAAGACCTGCGCGGGTGGCTTGATAAAGCGAACTGTGGATAATCTGGATTTTGACATAACCAGTGTTGTACAACAAAAATTCTACGGTCAAAGGATGGTCGCTCCATCTGGATTAGCTATAGAGGCGGTAAAAGATGAACCTGTTGGCGACCTTGTGATGAGAGGCGATTTCGATAATCTTCTTTTACGCAAAGCCTTCGAAGCAGGAGCAGAGATTAGAGAGGGTGTTAAGGTTACTTCTATTGAACAAGATAAGGATAAAGTGACGGTCAAAACTGACGAAGGAGTAAAAATAACCTCTGAGTATATTCTTGGGGCCGACGGTATAAATAGCATTGTAGCAAAACAACTTGATTTCTATGATGGTTGGAAAAAGGGATCCGCCTCATTGTGTATCGAGGTTGAGGTAGAAGTTACTAGCCAAACTGTGAACAAAGTTTGCGGTGCACAATCAACGGAAAACAATCAGTTACTAATTAGTGCATACTTTGGATCTGTACCCTACGGCTACTCTTGGTGTTTTCCGAAAGATAACATGCTCAGCATAGGCGCTGGCTGCAGACAAGACCTAGCAATCAATTTTCGTTCGAACTTCAACAAGTGGTTTGAAAAGTTCATGAAAAAATATGATATCAACCCAGTAATTGTTTCTGACACTTCCGCTCGAGTTCCATACTCTGGTGCTGCTGAAAAAACTGTTATTGGGAGGGCTGCACTTCTTGGGGATGCCGCTGGATTTGCTAACCCATACTCTGGCGAAGGTATATCGAATGCAATTGTATCTGGAAGACTTGTGGCACCAGTATTGGAAAACGCTCTAAGAGATGCAAATCCTGAAAATCTTAGGGCTTACGAAAAAGCTTGGAAACATGATTTTGAACAAGATATACATGCTTCAAAAAGTATTGCAAAACTCATGTTCAAGAATATTGGAAATATGGAAGCGTTCATTCAAATGGCCAATAGAGATGAATACATCTTAAATCTCACACATGAGCTGGTTGTACAAACCCAACCACTTAAAGAATTCAGGAAATCACTAATAAAACGAATTCTAAGGAAACATTTTCGTACTGGTTTATCTCTCTATTTCTAATTATGTTTCTTACTCTGCTTGAATATGAATTGAAAATGATTAGAAAGGATTAAGCATGCTAACGAACAACAATCTTTATGAACTGAAGAGCAGACGACGGTTTGGGGCCGTAGTCTAGCATGGATAAGGCGCCAGCCTGCGGAGTTGGTTTTCCCCAGTTCGAATCTCCCGCTGCATTCTAGTGGGGGCGGTAGTCTGGGCGGTCCCGCCATTCTCATTCTTTTGGATATACCTCCAATTCTCTGTTTGTAGGTAAGGATTAGGTAGTGTGATGAAAGGATTTGCAATTTCCAACCCAATTATATCATTAGATTATTGTTTAAGTAAGCTAAAGCTAAGAAACCCAGGGGTTTTGGTATGGAGTTGCAAGTAAAGTATGTATTCATCTTTCACTCAATAATGGCGTTTGTCTTTGGGCTTGGTTTTCTATTTGCTCCAGATATGATCTTTGACGTAATAGGATACTCAAAACTTGGAGTTGGTCCATACATGGGTCAGATATTTGGCGCAACAATCCTCGTTCTGGGCATTCAGACGGCTTTGATAAGAAATCAACCGCACTCAGGCTTCCGACTGTGATAATCCTCTCATACATCGTTGCATTCACACTACTAGTTGGTCTACATGTCTACGGCATGCTAGTTCTAGTGTAGGAAATATGATGATTTGGGTTCTATCCATACTTCACGTTTTTGTGATAATTCTCTACTCTTTCATCTTCTACACCAATATGAAGACATAGAATTAGTGTGGAAAAAACACTAGGACACTGTGATAAGGTTGTCAGAAACCTCCTAAACACATGATTTGTTCTTTGGTAAAAAAGATGCAGTCATTGATAGTCGGCGAGAAGCTTAAAAGCCATCTAAAAATCGACATTTCCAGACATAATATTTCGCTGCATAGATAATTGTGTATCTGACTATGAGCTGTTTGCTATGGAATTCACACCACAGAAACTGGATAAAATACATCGAGCAATGCAGCGTGAAGAAGTCGATGTTCTTCTCATCACTCGAGCCCAGGATGTCCAGTACATCACAGGGTATCAGACCCAGAAATACTACCTTCCAACCGCATGTATTGTGGTAAATGGCAAGACTCCTCTCCTCCTGATGTCGAA
Organism: uncultured archaeon; assembly: GCA_964391265.1. Lineage (GTDB taxonomy): Archaea > Asgardarchaeota > Thorarchaeia > Thorarchaeales > Thorarchaeaceae > MP5-2226. The sequence continues at coordinate 3,704 of CAYMLT010000201.1, read as the reverse complement.
TCTTCAGAAGGAAGCACTTGGACAAGATTCTGTCCTGTCTGAAGTACGGGCTTTCAATCCCCATAGTACTGATACATGGTATCCAACACATAGCGATTCATTTTGGGACCACATCAAAGACACTATTCATGAAACCGGTATGCAGTCTGGAATGTTTGGTCTGCAGCAGGAATGGCTCTCTGTACGTGATTTTGAAGGATTGAAATCATTACTTCCCGATGCAGGTTTCAGGGATTTTTCGAGCGTTCTTTGGCGACTTCGGCAAGTCAAGGATGCCGCTGAAATTAATGCAATAACGCATGCAGTCAGAGTTGCAGAGATTGGTATACGAACTGCACTTGAGATAGTAACTCCCGAAAAAACTGAAGCCCTTGCCTCTGTTGAGATTGAAAGCGCGATGAGGTCTGCTGGTGGGCAGCTTAGAGGAATTCGTGCCGCCATACTTTCTGGTCCAAGTGCCCGATTTCCCTTTGCTCAACCTGGCCCTCACAGAATAAGTTCGAATGTACCAGTAGTAATTGATATCACTGTAAGCCACTCGGGATATTTTGCTGAGGTAGCTCGAACAGTACATCTAGGAACTCCGACGAAGGCGCAACGAGTACTATTCAAAAATAATCTCAATATCAGCAAGGCAATTGAAGCAAATGTATCTCCAGGAATCACAATCGATGAACTTGTTGGCAGAGTTGCTTCCGAGGTCGGAACACAATGTTTCCAAGAAGGAGTCATCATTCCCGTAGGCAGCTCAATTGGACTTGATCTTCGAGAACCACCTCATATTATGGCTGGGAATATGACTGCTCTTCGCGAAGGCATGGTCTTGTCAGTTCATCCCGTGTGTTATGATCCTCGAATTGGAAGCACAAAAATCGCAGACATTCTGCATGTCACTGAAGATGGATGTGACAATCTGACAACTCTAGCTCGGGAAACTATGTAGTCTATATACCAATTTGCCAAGTTCTCAGTTTTTGAAATACGTCTGCAATGGTCTTTGCTCTAGCCTCTTGCTTCTCAATTTCCTCTCTGGAGAGTTCTCGAATCTGTGAAGCAGGGACTCCTGAATTCATACTACGTGGTGGTATGACCACATTTGCAGGAACTATACTACCTGGTGCTAGAGACACTCCTTCACCTAGAGTCGCCCCATCAAAGATGACGCAACCTTCTCCTATGTTTGCCACATCTCCAATATATACACCATGCAGCACGGCAGACGTTCCTACAACCGCATTATTACCAATAATTGCAGGATTATCTTCATGATGTGCGTGAATAACAACACTGTCCTGGATGCACGTGCCTTCACCGATACGAACCGATGATAGGTCTCCACGTATGACGGCTCCTGGCCATACACTTGTCTTAGCTGCAATCTCCACGTTTCCAACGATGGTAGCTTGAGGACTAATGTATGCTTCCGGGTCTATCTTAGGATTATGGTCTCCAAATGAGAGAATTGGCAGTTTTTGCACCTCACTTTAGTTGCTCAATAACACTTTCATAGTGCTCTATTGGTCGCATCCCAATCAGACGGTCAGAGTTCACCTTCTTGCCGCTTCTTGGGTCAGGCATCTCGAAACTAGCTGGTTCGCCGTTTTGATAAACAAGAATACAAGGAATCGCGACAATATTATTCTCTGCCGCAAATAATCTGTGCTCCTGAGTGTTAAGCTTTATGAAGCCAATATCTGGATTCGCAGAGTACTTCCTTTCTAGTTCTTCAAATACTGCTCCAAGTGCAAGACAAGGGCCACACCATGGTGCCCAGGCGTCAAGGAATAGCAGTTTGGTTTCTGCGATTGTCTGTCTTGCTTCTTCAGGAGAAACGTCGCGTACCACAGCCGTTCACAACCTACTGCTGTTCAACGGAAATTGACCTATGAATCTATCTACGTACTATCTGCTGAAGTATTGGCGCACCACCGAATGCCAATAGAACCGTTTCTCTTCATCCTTTCAGCCAGAGGTTTAGTATACACAACAACTCTTCTGCTTAGGCCGCCTGCTATTGGCATATAAAGATCCTAGAGCTTTGGATATATCTACGTTTCACTTGCAATATTCTTTGCAAACAATCGGTGGTGTAATCCTAATATCCACGGTTTTGATATGATAGTGGATTGAGAAAGAAATCTCTAGGGGAGTCAAGCTCCCCTGAGAAATCTGAAAGTTTATGCAGATGCCTCAGTAATGAGGTTCTCTGCTATCTGATCATACACTTCAGGCGGCATAACACCCACAAGTTTGTCCATTTTGCGGCCGCTGCCGTCATCAAAGACAACCCTCTTACCCTCTGAGTAAACAAGAACGCTTGGCACACCAGTAATTTGGTTCTCCATGCTGAATTCTCTGTTTTGATCGACATCTAATTTTACAACTTTGACGCCTTTCTCACCGTACTTTTCGTAGAGTTCTTCCATAATTGGACTCAATGTTCTGCACGGTCCACACCAAACTGCATGGCAGTCAACAAAGACCACTTTGTTCTCTTCAATAATAGTATTCAATTCGTCTGAACTGACTTCGTTAACCATTGTAATTATCTCCCTGATTTACAGGTTGTGCAAGAACATTGCACAACTGAATCTGAGCTTTTCCCATTAATAAGCGTTGTTCTAGAACCACGAATTTTCGGTTTAGATTTCAGGAGGGCCGCGTTTAACTCGTTCCATCATCTCTTTAGGAGTCTTTTCCCAATCTATGAGATACTCTAGCCACCAAGTCATTCCTGTATCAGCGCAAAGTTGAAGCGTTTCAGAGTCTGCTTTCCTGTCTTTAGCAGTGGTCATACCTGAAACCACAATGTCATAGTTCAGGAGATTGCCTCTTTCCTTCTCTATGATTGAGATTGACTCGTTCAATCCCTCAATGGTTATCCCATCCGGACTGTCCGCAAGAGGAAATACTCCATCATATCGTGCTGCTCTCTTGAAAGGTGCTTTATTTGGCCAATAGCCTGCAACCCAGATTGGAATCTTTTTCTGGACGGGTTTTGGAAGAAATGTCACTTCCTTCTGCTGGTAGTACTCTCCCTCAAAAGAGAATGGTTCACCACTCCACAGACCTGTTAGAACTTCGAGACCTTCATCCAACTGCTTCGCTCGATTCTTGGGGTCCGAAGTTTCACCAAAGTGGCCTAATTCTTCCGCAGCACCAAGACCTACTCCCATGATTAACCGACCATTTGAGAGATGGTCCAGCGAAACGGTCTCCCGTGCCAGCTTGGAAGGTCGTCTTCGCGCAATCGGGGTAACCATTGGTCCTATCTTAATGTCCTCCGTCTTAGCCGCCACAGCAGCCATCACGATCCATGGATCTACAACTCCCATAGTATCTTCCCAGCATGCCCAGATGTGGTCCCATATGAAGAATCCATCCCATCCTGCATCTTCTGCTGCCAGTGCAAGGTCCACATGAAAGTCTATTCCCTTACTTCCATTTCCGTAAAGGAAACAATATGGGTATATACCGTATTTCATACTGTATCAGCTCATTCAATTATAGGATGCAGATTGTATTCTCCTTCTATTTTGAAGTTCTACTCGAATTCTCCGAGAGATGGAAAGTACTGTGAAATGTTAAGTGGATGCTATTTCACAATTAGTGGCCATGACAAAGTTTCATAAGCCTCCCACAGAGGAAGCAAAAGAAGTCATGGTGATGTAATGCCTGTCCTACACTGTCCGAAATGTGGTTCA
>CAYMLT010000200.1:0-6385 GCA_964391265.1 uncultured archaeon | reverse complement strand
GCAGGAAGAAGAGGAATGTCATAGCCCCGATAATGGCCGTGAAAGCAACCAACGCCGCAGATAGAACCTTCCCGTAATCTGCTCTACGCATCACAAGCAATGGCAACCAGCAGAGGAGAGCGATGAATGGGTACATTAGAACGCTGATAATATCTGAATAGGGAAACATTTGCAGCAAAGGAAGAATCCACTGAACTATCCAGAATCCAGCGAGTAAACTAAGGAATCCAAACACCCCAACAATATACATGGCTAGAATCATCAACACGTATCTACCAGCAGTAGCCAATCCTGAAGCTGTGACCTGCAAGGCAGTTACATATTGTCGGTGAAGGATAATTACAGGAAGCAGGACCAATGCAACAACAGCAAGCAGCATGTTTAGCGATATGAGGTACATTAGCAGTGTTCCAGAAGGTACACAGAGAACCAAGTAGAGATATCCAGATATCTTGGAGAGATCCTTAGATGCTCTCAAAGGCAAAACACTAGCACCAATTACAAACAGAGATGTCAGTGATGCAAATAGCAATGATATTTCGAAGAAGAACAAGAAGGTAAAAACAGAACCTGCAGATACAAGGGAGAACCAAGCTGCAATGGGTATTGCTGTTTGAACACGTTCGGGAAGCCATCGTCGTCCTGCAGAGAAGATCATCAATGAGGATGCAAGAGCAAGGGACATACGAATCCCAAGATGCAGGAAAGCTGCTATGCTGAACACAAAGCCCCCTAATGAAACACTCAAGCCAAAAATGACAATACCCAACAAAGGAGATTTGTGACGTTCTCGGAATAGAAGAGCTGGAGATAGTGCTAAGAAAAAGAGAAGTGCCATTCCAAAGAAGAGGTATATTGTTTCGTAGACTCCAGAAACATAAAGGACATTGAATCCAATATGGCTAATAGAAATCACAACAAAAGCCATGTAAAGTGTTAGTATGAATCTTGTAATCTGAACACCAATCCACACGGCTCCACGGTATATGAAATCCCCAATACGCACAAGAACTCTTCTAGCTGCAGCTGCAAAACGAGTGATGCCACTAATCAGTGCTCTTAGTCCACGTGAGGCCAAGTCAGAAATTCTTCTTCCAGCCAAAACGAGCAGCCTTACACTTGTGGAATAGAAAGCCATGTATTCTTGATGCATGATTAAACCAAGAAGCGCGATTGTAGATATTGTAGAAAACAATGGGAATGTTGTTGATGCAACTACAAACTCGGTATTAAGCATATGATACATGAAACCAAGAACACCAAGGATGAATGGTACGCCCAGATAGCGACGCGAAATTGAAAGCTTCTGTAGAGCTGCAAATCCAATCCACCAAATGACCCCATAGCAGGTAGCAGAAACAAGATCCAACAGAAGCACACTGAAAAGATACCAGAAAGTCAATTGACTGGAGGAAAGAAGGAACACACCCCATCCAATTGTAGCAATGGCAAGTCTTTGTTCAAGACTGCTGTAGATACCAACACCAATCAATGCAATTACAGTGAAAACCAGTGCAGAAAGCGTTGGCAGGGAAATCATTGAATTTGGCAGAGAAGTAAGCATTGGATAGGCTAGGTAAATGATAAGGACAGTAATTACAAAGTCAACTGCAATCCCAGTATGAAGCATATGGGAGGATATCCACAAATGGATACGATTTAATAGATCAGTAACTATATGACCCAGATTCTTCCAGATTCTTCTGATTCTTTCAGATACTCCAGTAATACCAGTCAGGAATAATGAGGTTGTGAGAAGAGCAGTCTGCAAAATACTCCAATAGAAGATTTGAGTCCAAACTATGGAGATTAGAACTGCATCTAAAACTACCATAAACCCTAGTCCCTTCGCCAGTATGATTTCACGCGATCTTTCAATTGCTCCACCAAGCCTGAAAAGAACTGGAGATGGGACCAAAACTATCAATGAAATCAGAGCGGCAAGTGGAAAGAAGAGCAAATTGAAAGCTGCTACTACGCCCCAGGAGGTATGAAGCGCCATCCATAAGAAAGAAGTAGGAATTCCAGCTGCAACGAAGAAGAGTGAAAGTCCCGATAGCGATTGAGCTTGCTTGGTATTAATGAGCCATTCAGGTTTTGGCTTAACTGTTTCCAAAACCTCCTCTGCATAGTTATCCAAGCCTACTTCTTTTAGTAGCTGTGCACGACATAATGTTTCGTTTTCGATTCTAAAAGGGCGTAGTGAAAGTGACCGCTGGAAGAAACGAGTAATCTGTGTGATTGCAAGTAATCCTATCCCAAATCCAAGCATACCAATGGAAGATAGTAGCAGGGTATCAGACGAAGGGTAGCCATCAGTGAAACTCTGAAGCACTATCATTGATACTGCAAGAGAGGGGATGGTTGCATTGATCAATCCTAAACGAAGAATGCGTGAATAATATTGAGCGCCAACAGAGTATATCCAGAGCACGATTGATGAAAAGGCAATAATGTGTGTTAGCAAGAATCCCATAGAGAAGAGGAGGATGGCTATTGTAAAAGGAGCAGATACAACGATGATGGCACCATTCAGGGACTTAACCCAGCTCCATCGCCATGGAGAAATAACGTTTACCCGATGAAGGTAGTTCATGATTCCAAGGAGGACAATGGAGAAGATGTGAAAGACCACTGCAGCTGCGAATAATGAATTCCAGAAAAGAGCTAGAGACGTTGCTCCTAGAATAGTAGCAAGAGTCACTATTGAACTCCCGAGAAGCGGATGCTTCATTCGGGCAACAAAACCCCCTGCAAGTCCAAAACCGAAGGTGAGAGAGAACATCCCTCTAATCACCACATCAGGTATCAGACCGGCAAGCAAGAAATAAACTGCCAGTAAAATAGCGGCTGGTATGATTATTACTAACACAAGCAGACGGGCTAGGGTCTGCATTAGGTCGGCAACGCGCGCGGCTCGCTCAGTTCCCATCTCAGTCATGATTATCCCACCCTCATAGATTCCAAGGTGCTGGCGTGCATATCCTTTTTCGGAATCCAAGGATAAATCAAACAAGAGCAATATGGACTTTTTCATTAATAAAAGTAAGCTGGATTCATCCTGTTTGAATTGGCAATCAATTGAATATAATATTATTAGTGCAAATCATAATTTGTTTTTTAATTATCTTAGACAGAAACAAAAGAGCCTTAGAGCTTGGTGATGCATACTCGCATCAATGAAAATTCGAAGGAATGGAATTTCAGTACCATATCCACTTACTCTATTGAAGGGACGTTTGAAACTGGTTGGCGTCTCTCCGCAAGAAATAGAGAAGATCGTTTTAGTCGTCACATCGAAGGAAATCAGAAATGATGAACAGCATACTAAAGATGGCCTGATGGAAAAGGTTTCCAAGATACTGAAGTCCCTTGATGACGAGTATTCCAGGAAATTCGAATCGCTGCTTGAGTACGATGCTGCGAGGAGAATAGATACCTCGTTAGAGCCCATTGTGGTCGTTCTTGAGGGAGCATCAGGTACAGGAAAATCAATGTTAGCTCTTGATATGATCAGGAATATTGGCGCTACAAGAATTATTAGTACTGACTCAGTTCGACAAATTCTCAGGTCTATTATTTCATATGATGATCATCCTGAACTTTTTTGTCATACGTATCAAGCTCATGAAAAAAGACAAAGCGGACCAAAACTTCTGGACCCTACCGTTCGAGGATACCTTGCACAGGTAGAGTTGATTGCTCCCGTGATTGAACAAATAACGAAACGTGTTCTCATCGAGGGTGCAGAGGCAGTCATTGAAGGAGTGCATGTTTTGCCCGGGAGTCTATCTCGATTATCAAAAAGCATTGTTGAGATTCTTATCAATCCGAGCCCTGAAACACACGAAAGCATGTTTTTATCAAAGCATGATGCAGGATTGAAATCGGTCTCTTCGGATTTCAATCAACGTAGAGAAGAATACAAATCAGCTCGGTTGATTCAAGATTACATGCTATCCGAAGCCATTGAGAATGGAGTAAAAGTTGTACCGCTGAATACTTACGAAGACGCAGAGAAGACGATTTGTAGTACCATAATGGAAGCAGTTCAGAGAATACTTCATGATATTGAATGAGTTTTGCAGATAGAGTCATATCTTGGCATGAGTATCCCAAATGGAAGCTTGGAGAGTGCAACGGTGGATTGGAAGAATGAATCGCTTAAACGCTTATTTAATCCACGTACAATTGCAGTTGTTGGTGCGTCAGATAAACCCGAACGGCTTGGTGCTCTAGCACTTACAGCAGTTGGAAACTACCAAGGGAAGGTATTCCCAGTCAACCCCAGAATCACCAAGATTGGAAATATGCAATGCTATCCTTCGATTTCCAATATTCAAACCCAAGTTGATCTTGCTCTAATCAGTGTGCGGGGAGACCTCGTTCCGAAAGCTCTTGAGGATGCGGCTGATGCTGGAGTGAGAGCTGCGGTAATCTTCGCAGCAGGGTACAAAGAATCAGGGTCAAAAGGAGAGAGGGAACAGAGAAAAGTCAAAGACATTGCAGATGAGGCGCAGATTGCAGTGATTGGACCAAATTGCCTAGGAGCCGGGAATATCAATCGAGGACTTAATGCCACGTTCTTTCCCCATCCTGCACCTCTAAGGAAAGGAGGTGTAGCTGTTATCAGTCAGAGCGGCGGAGTTTGCGGATTAATGCTGTATCGCGCGGTAGATGCAAATGTAGGCATATCAAAATTCGTGAGCGTTGGAAATCGTGTGAACATCGATTTTCACGATCTGCTCAAATACCTAAGAGAGGACGGAGAAACAGAGGCAATCTGTCTTTTCATCGAAGGCACAGAACTGGGAAGAAAAATGTATGAGGAAATGAAATTAACAACACCAGAGAAACCAGTTCTTGTCTTCAAGGTAGGAAGAACTCCTGCTTCAAGACGGGCGGCGTATAGTCATACTGGAAGTCTTGCCGGTGAACCCTCGCTTTATTCTGCAGCAATCAAACAGGCTGGGGGATTAGAAGTAGATAGTATCATGGACATGATGGATACAGCAAAGATTCTCTCGATTACATCAAAACGACCTCAGAGTAATAGAGTTGCTATTGTCACACATACTTTGGGAATTGCCTTGGTAGCCGCTCAAACCCTTGAAGAAGAAGGTGCGCTTCTACCTATGCCACCAGAAGAAATTCAATCGAAGATAGAAAAACTTCTACAAATGCCAATGAAGATTCCCATAGGCAATCCGATTGACCTTCTAGCAAAAGCGTGGGCAGAGCCTAGAGTATTTGCTGAGGCTTTCCGGTATACAATAGAATGTGACAGCTTTGATTCAATTGTCACTGTTTTTGCGCCTAACTTTCAAGAGGGAATAGGAGGAGGAATGCCCATTAACGACATTATCAAAGCATCAGCTCGAAGTCAAAAACTTGTTATCAGCATTCTGAGTTCACCGATAACGAAACTACCTCAAGGGCAAAAAGAGCTCGAAAATGTAGGCATTCCTGTATTCTTCAGTCCTCAGCGAGCTGGAAGAGCCCTTGCAAATATAATTCGCCTTTCAAGATTGTGAGCATTTGCACATAGTTGGTTACAAAGAATAATACATGATTATTTGGAAACGTTTGTTTCGTAATATGACATCAAAATGGTAATTTGCAAAATTAAAAACAGTAAGAATATAAAGTGTATATGAACAAAGTTGGAACCTGGTGAGAGAATATTCCCCCGCCTCACGACAGGTGACTGATGTGAAAAAACAAATCCGCAATGGAATCCTAATAGCTTCTGCGGCCTTAGTTCTGATTCTGGTTGCCACTTCTGCGCTGGCATTCCCTAGCCAGACTGGTGCATGCACAGTTTCGGAGTGCCATGATAGTAGTTCAGGAATGACAATATCCGCTTCAGAAACTGCAATCAATGTTGAACCTGACACAGCATTTAGTATCAATATTCAGGTTCAAGGTGCTCTTCTAATGAAATTCCCATCAGGTGTGGCAGATAATGCCCTTTTTGATTTTGGGAGCCTTGGCTCTGAAGGCGCAGTGAACGACGGAGATACTGCAGATGTAAATACCGCTACGGACGAAATAGAAGTTGATTACACTATTGTTGCTCCTACTACTCCAGGATCTTACACACTGCATGCTTTTGCTGCACACCACACTCCAAATGGAATTGGTGTGGAGATCAGTGTGATTGTTGCAGCACCAGCGGGTCCTGGTCCGGCTTTTGTACTCATTAATGGAACATCAAGTGTTCCACTTGATACAGAAACCGTATCATTGACAGCAAATGTTACTTCTGAAGTCGGCATTAGTGAGGTTATTCTACAATATAGTATAGATAACCGATCTACTTGGACAAACCAGACCATGACCCTATCGGATGGTTTGTATGCTGGAATTATTCCAGCTTTCCCGA
>CAYMLT010000199.1:3342-6420 GCA_964391265.1 uncultured archaeon | reverse complement strand
TATCCTTCACATTCTCGCTTCGATAGATTTTATCGCCGCGTTTTTTCTTCTCTCTATCACCATAGAGCGCGCACTCCCTGCGGGAAATAATGACATGAAATCCTTCCGCCTCAATTGCATCCTTTATCGGATTGATGCAGTCTCTTGTTTCGTAGGGATCGATTACTGTTATGCTGTCTGCTCCCAAAGCTTCAAACAATTTGTCCATGCTGATTTTCCTTGCAGATCGGCCTCCTGCGTCAAAATGCGTATTTGGATTGAATTGCTGACCAGTCATTGCCGTGACGGAGTTATCAAGAACAAAGAGTGTCACATTGGAACCATGATGTATCAGATTCACAATTCCCGGTAGAGCCGCGTGGTAGAGTGTGGAGTCACCAACCATTGCAATTATCTTATCCTCGAGTGCAAGACTCATTCCTGCTGATACACCTAGACTCGCACCCATGGCTAACATTGAATCACTGAATTCATTGGGGGGCAGAAATGCCATTGAGTAGCACCCTATGTCATTGTTGAAGACGATATTATCTCGGATCTTTAATCTATCCAGTGCCTGTCTAAATGCCCAAAGAGTGCCTCTGTGCGGGCAGCCCGGGCAGAAAATTGGAACCCTATCGGGAAGGTCCTTCTTCAACTCCTCAGCTCTTTGGAGATATCTATCATAGTCATGGGAGATTTCTTTCCCGAGTGTCTTAGCTAAAACTTTCTCGACGATCTGAACATTGTATTCAAGCATTTCCGAGAAATCGCCACTCCGCTTTCCAACAATTCGAAGAGATGGGTTTGCTTCTTTTGCCAGTGCAGTGATTCTAGTTTCCAAGTAAGGTGATAATTCCTCAACGAAGATGACAGTCTCAAGGTTCTTGATGAAATCCGCGATTTTTCTTTCAGGAAGGGGATTGGTTGTGCCAATTTTCAGTACTGGAAGATTCACCCCAAGATTCTGCATGGCTTCTTTGGTATGCAAATGGCAAACTCCTGCAGTAATTACTCCGATTTTGCCATCTCCTTTCTCAATCCGATTGAAAGGAGTTTTCTCGAAATCCTCTCGAATCGCCTTTGTTTTCTCTAATAGGTTCGCCTTAAGTGCACGAGCAACTGACCCTACTGTGAAGTACTGCCCCTTTACGTCTGCCCATCGCTTCTTTTTGAATGGAGTCCGTTTCAGCTCACCAAGTTGAACCATTCCTCTTGCATGATTTACTCGCGTTGTTGTCCTCATTATTACCAATGTTTTATGCCTTTCCGAAATATCAAACGCCCACTTTGTCATCTCATAGGCTTCCTGTGCATTGGCAGGTTCTATCATTGGCACATATGCAGCCTCACCGAAATACCTTGCATCCTCTTCAGATTGTGACGAATGTGCGAACGGATCATCCGCCATTAGGCATACACATCCAGCATTCAATCCTGTGTAAGCAATACTGAACATCGCATCACTAGCAACGTTCATGCCAACAGATTTCATGGCTGTGAATGATCTGACTCCCGCCATTGATGCTCCGGCTACTGTTTCTAGGGCGACCTTCTCATTTGAGGAGATTTCCATTTTGTAATCTCCAAAGTGGTCCAAAACCTCGCCAAATGTATCCATGATTTCTGAAACAGGAGAACCCGGATAGAATGCTAGTACCTTAACATCTGCTTCAAGTGCTCCTCGAACAACAGCTTCGTTCGAAAGCATCAGAGCTCTTCCCTTGTCTGTTCTTTTAACATCCTCTACCGTCATCTATCTTCACCATACAATATACTAGGTATTGTCATAATACATATCATATCTAACATAAGCGTTCGGCTTTATGAAAAAATCCGCCGACCACTTGTTTATTATTCAAAGGCAATTAACGTAGTCTTTATGGATATCATAGGAAGATTCCTTCCTGAGCAATAGGTTCCGTCCAAATAACGCCTATAAGGGATTGAATTAGCCGTTTGTAAGCCTGCGTTTGATGCGCAAGCAACTTTCAAACCTGAACTCGCTAGAAGGGACCAAAATCATGCAGTTAGTGTTCTCCTGTCCAGAATGTTCTTCGGGGGCTGTCATCGATCTGAGCGATGAAGAGGTAGAATCTATCAAGAATACAATAAAAGAAAACGGTAGATCTCCCACTCTTTTGGCTACATGTGACAACGGACACGAATTACTAGTAACTCTCTATTTCAGAGATGACGAATTAGGTGTGAGAGACATCGCAGTTCCCATGGACAAAGGGCAACAGAAAAAGAAACCTGATGAGAAAAAGCTCGCCGGCGAGCTTGATTGGGTAAAAGACGTTTTTGGGTGATATCATGGCTGTCACATTAGTCGCTAGGGTACAGCTAACAACAATGGAACCTACGGTACTGTACCCCATTGGCGGAGCAGATGAAGAGCGAATAGCGCTTCTTACCGGAGTAATCCAACTAGTATCCGCAGCACTTGATAGAAGTGGGGATTCCAATGCTGATGCTTGCACCCCTCGGTTCATGAAATCAGAGCGAGGCGTGATTGGCTATTGCAAACAGGGTCCCACTGTTGTTATTTGTGAAGGAGATGGAGAGGCTGAAACAAATGATGCTCTAAAAGCAGTACTTGGCTCTCTTGATTCATCTGATATTGATATTGCTAAGAAACTTGATAAATATGTCCAGAAGCGAGGAAAGGAAATTGGAGATTTGTGGAGATAGAAGGGAGGTATGCACATGGATTTTTCACTATCAGTTATCATATCAGGACTAATTGCATCAGCTCTTCTCTTAGTTGCATTAGGAGTATATTACCGACGATTCAAAGACATATCCGGACAATTGACAAGTCCAACAAGAAAATCGCTTTCCTTCTTTGGAATTGGCGTATTCTTCTTATCTCTAATCGGCCCCACTGGTCTTATTGAGTCAGAGTTCACAATGGTGTGGATCGCATTTCTTTTTGCTTCCTTGATTACTGCTCAACTATATCTTTCAGTAGATGATGAAAAGAAGGTTGGGCGAGTCTCAGTCATTTTGATGGTCGTAGCTGCAATAACCTTTTTGGAGGCATTTGCAAGAGTATTCATTCCCACATATCCAACTGCATTCATCACAATGGCAATT
>CAYMLT010000199.1:0-3332 GCA_964391265.1 uncultured archaeon | reverse complement strand
CTTGGTCACTTCAATAATTGGAGCTATCTATGTGCTTCGGGAATCACCTTCCCCATTCACTGTATCTATGTTGATTATCATTCTCTTTACACTTGTCGCAGCTTTCACAACAACCTCAGGGTTCATTGCCAACACACCTCAATTCTTCATTCTGCAAGTAATGCCAATCGTTGTTGCAGCTGGGGTTCTTGGCTCTATGCTTAGACCATGGAGGAACATCATTACTCTAACAATGCTGTCACTAATTGTTGTCGTTGGACCGGCTCTTATCATTCCTGCCTACATCGCGAATAACATGACAATTTTCCTATTTACAACTGCTTTGACATTTGCGTTGCTGTGTCTTATAGTGCCAATGTCATTCTTTCTGCAACAAGTAGTAGAAACTAGGTCAAGTACTGCCCTCTATATCTCCTTAGCCCTTATTTCTATAGGTCTACTTGCACTTACGCATGGCAATAATTTCTCAATTGCAAATAGTGCCATTGGTGGTTGGGATGAATCTATTCTATACTTTGATTGGATCTTGGGAGTATTTGGCGTTAGCGCGTTCACTATGTCTGCAATAGCATCAAGCTTCTCAGCCAAAATCAGACAGGCAAGTCGGGAAATAATAATTGGATTTGGAGCTGCGCTTCTTGCTCTTGGCCATCCCGTTGTACGTTGGATTGAAGTGGACGTGTACGGTGACGGAAGTCTGATTCTCAACATACAGCGGTGGGAGCTTGATCCTCTATATCTTGGAATTATGGCTCTACTTGTGGTATCTTTTGCGGTTTTCTTGAAGCTTTCCTACCAACTATGGAAGGCTGGTTCTGGCCGAGCCGGATTGCGGTTTGTGTTCTTCATGTTCGCAGCTTTGTTTCTTGGTATTGTCGCCATGTTTGCAGATATGATTCCACTTGACTTGATCGTTCCCCTCTTCCTGCTGGCAGGAGTAATGCTGATACTCAGCAGCCCTAGAAGGAATCCATTCGAGAAAGCGTCTTAAGAGAGTTCGCGAATCTACGGAAAAGTAAGAGATGAGCTTTGGTGATAGTGAAAGCTGTTGTTCTGGGCGATTCGGAAGTTGGGAAAACCAGTTTCACCAAGAGGTGGACACAAGGTACTTTCCCCGACCCCGAGATGCTCAAGACAACCATAGGGGCTTCTTTCGATACTAAAAGAGCAACACTGCCTAATGGCACTGATGTGACGCTTTCAATTTGGGACTTCGGAGGGCAGCGACGCTTCATCGAAGCCCTCAAGACAATGATACTAGGGGCCAAGGCTGGTCTCTTCTTCTTCGATGCCACTCATTTACCGAGTTTGGACAACCTGTATGACTACTGGATTCCAATGGCACAAGCGGAAGGCGGTTTTGATTTCTCCAAAGGTGATGGTGCCAAGTTCATTCTTGTGGCAAACAAAATTGATCTTCTTGGATCAAACTTCGATAAAATTGAGGAAGAAATGAATCGCTTCTCATACCGGTTTGGCACTGAAACTGCGATGATTTCTGCCAAGACTGGCGTTGGAATAGAGCAGCTCGATTACAAGTTCATGCAGCTCTGTGAAAAAGTAGTGTAAGGGAATATTGCCACCCGTGAGAATTTCACGGGGGCTATCAGCTTCTATCTTTTATTATCCACCAGGGCTGCCATGCCAAGGTGAATCTTTCCATATCATATCCCATATCATATCTTCAGTCAGTGTTTCTGGTTCTACGATTGTCTTATGAAGTTCCTTCAACAATGAATGATGTCTGATTTCATCCTCTCGAATCATGGAAGCAATTGTCTTGACCTGTTCGTTGTCACTTTTCTCCATCAGCTCGCCATAGGTCTTGACTGCATTGGCCTCCATGTCAATATGCTTCTGGATACCCCCCGCAATCTTATCTCTCTCTTCCATGCTGATGAAAGGTGTCGGTCCCTCCACTGCTTTTCGAAGTGATTTAAGTAGAGATGCATGCTTTGTAGAATCTTGGGAAATCCCAATAAGAAATTCCTTGATGAATGCATTCCCTAGCTGCGCTACATTTTCTTCAACGATCTTGATGATACTGAGTTCCAACTCAATCTGCTTGTCAATAAATGCAATAGTTTCTCCTTTATCCATTAACTCCTCTCCGAGAGCTTCTGTCTAGGAATGACATTACATGGTTCTTAAGATTATTGAAACAGCCCGAAGATCTGAGATGCCTTCTTCTTTAAATGACTGGGAATGGTATTTGAAGTCATAATCGACTCGAGGAACGTCTTTGCGGCAATTCTATATTCTTGGATTCCAGCATCTATGAGATATTGTAGCACCCCTGGCCTTTGATAGATTGCTTCACTGAGTATCAATCCCGTTCTAGAATTCTGCAGGTAGTCTGCCTTTATTTTCTGAGGTGGAATCAGTTTGTCAAATCTATGACAATCCACGTCAAAGCCAGCACTCATTTCGTCTTGTTCAAGCAATTGAATCTCAATGGTATATTCGTCTCCTTTTCCTAATGCAGAAGAGATGATCTCTGTCGGTAGCCAAATTTTATTGGCCACGCTGTGAAGAATTAAGCCAACATCTATCACCCCAAGTGAGGACATAGAACCTGCAATGATGCTCGCTGTTTCATTCGTGTAATCTGCATCTTTGGCAATATCTGCGAGAACGAGTCTAGTATATGGCCAACCTAAATTCAGATTCATCCTTTCAATTAGATCTTTTATTTTGCCTGAATCTTCGGTTTGCATGATTTTCTTGATGCTACTTTTTTCTTGGACCCTTGTGCCAATCTTGGAGAATAAAGCTTTCGTGATAGTGTGTTCCAAGCCTGTATTCTCGAATTCCCCCATATTATCTTTGTAGAATACTTGATTGCCAAGAACAAGCAGTGTATGAACCAAGCTTCGAGTTATTTCAAGAGAAGTTTTCGACTCGAGTGCCTTTATAACCTCCTCCGCTCTTGAGTTAATAGCAAAAAGGATGGTTGGGTATTGCATTAGTTTTCCGAGGTTCGCAATACGCGTGATAATGCGGATGGGATTCAATGCGTTCCTAATGGCATCTTCAAAACTTAGCAGATTTAGCATCCCTGTCTTTTCCATGACACTCTCGGCTACGATTGGCAGACGAGTTAGTTCGAGAAGAAGAATCTCCATCTGAGAGGCGAGCTCAGTTGGTTGCTCCAGCCTCTTACAGAATGAATTTGTTATAGCATTTCTAAACTTCGAATTAGATCTAAGATAACTCTGGAAACTTGGGGTGTGTATGATTTCAGGAATATGAACAACCCACCGTAAATCAGGAAAATTGCTTCCGAACAGCAGGCTTCTGTTGCATTGACACACAATGGCATGCGCTCGTTC
>CAYMLT010000198.1:5040-6451 GCA_964391265.1 uncultured archaeon | reverse complement strand
TGCCTTAGCCTCAGCAGGAGGGGCAATACGAGCTGCAGAGAGAGTTGCCAACGGGAATTTTCAACATGCGTTTTCTCTGATGCGTCCTCCGGGACATCACGCCTCTCGTTCAACTCCTGCAGGGTTATGCTATTTTAACAATGTTGCACTTGCAGTTACGAATGTCTTGGAGAAGGAAAAAATTGAACGTGTAACGATTGTAGATATCGATGACCACTTTGGCAATGGCACAGCAGAGATATTCTATGCCAATTCGAACGTGCAATACATTAGCATTCATGAATATGACTATGAGAATTTCGGAATTGGCCATTATGAAGAATTTGGATACGGAGAAGCAGTGGGCTCTAATATCAATATACCACTTATAGATGGCGCCTCTGACATGGTCTATAAGCAGGCGATGGACCGAATAATTGTTCCTTCCATTAAGTCCTTCAAACCGCGCCTTCTAGCGATTTCTGCTGGATTCGATACACACTATGCAGATCCAGTAGGTAACATGAATGTCGATACATCAACATTCTGGGAATATGGCAAGGTATTAGGGGAGCTAGTAAAGAAACTTGATATGGGTGGTTCCTTCTCGGTATTAGAAGGAGGCTACAATCCACTAGTAATAGGACCTTCCATTCAGGCGTATATCATGGGACTACTTGGCGAGGAGAAGCCAGAATTGAAAGATCAGATTGAAAGAAAACAAATAGAATCGCTTGATGCTGCTAATATCGTCCTCATGGAGCAAATTGTTGAATTTGTAATCAGTTTTTGGTGATACGCGTATCCATCCTCATGCACAACATTTTAAGGTTAACATGAGAGGCCCGCGTAGAATCACTACCGGTGGAAGTCAATAATTGGCAAAGAAAAGAAAATCCGGAGGACGCAATAAGGGATCCTCGGGCAAATCAAAGATGGTTCAATGTTCGAAATGTGGAAGAATTGTTCCTGCGGACAAAGCCAAAAAGCAAACAAAAAGAACAAGTGCAGTGGACCCTCAGTTGGCGCGAGAACTCAGACAAAGCGGCAGCTACATTCCAACCAAAATAGTCACGCAAGTATATTGCGTGAGCTGTGCGGTTCATACAGGCAAGGTTCACATCAGGCAGGAAACTGAGAGAAAGTCCCATCTATCGCGTCGATCTCTAAATTAAATCACACGATGACGCACCTTCAGTCAACCAGGTCAACCATAAGTTTCGGCAAGGATAGCTGATACCCCAAATGATAACCCCCGCCGGTATAAGGTTCATAGGAATTTTCACTGGGATTCCGCTGGACGGAAAATTCATGTTAAAGGATCTCCCAGGGACTGGGAAAAGAATAGACGTACTCTGCAGATCATTAGCAGCCTGTTTTGATTGGGCACCGCAAATCATTCAAAAAGAAATTCTTGAATTCGTCGCATTTC
>CAYMLT010000198.1:0-5030 GCA_964391265.1 uncultured archaeon | reverse complement strand
GTAAAGAAGCCATCAAACCCTTCCTTTAAGGGAGAAACTTGGTGGGCTAATGCTCTAAAGAGTTCATTAACCGGGAAACCTCCGGACTTTGTAGAGGAAAAAGGCATATCACTTGGTCATTATTTGCAAGATGTATTAAATGAAAAGAATTCGTATCTCTACGTACTGGAAGAAGATGGTATTCTGCTTCCGTCGATTTCCGAAACAAAAAAAGATTCACAATACAGTTTTATGCTGGGAAATCATCTTGGCTTTGACAAACCAACCCAAGAGATTATTCAGAATCTAAAGATACAGCTAGTTTCACTAGGTCAGCTAAGTTACCTGGGAAGTCACTGTGTGGCATCTGTGATATCTCATTTCGAGAAGGTGGAAATATGACTGCAGAAATAGAAACAAACGAGCAGCCCAAAGCGATGCACCGGCTCATCAATAAGCTAACAAAAGAGATGCTCTGGATCTACATACTTAGGCTCTTGCAGGAGCGCCCGCATTATGGATATGAATTGAAAAGACTAGTAACCGAACGATTTGGATTCTCTCCAGCCACCGTTAGTGGATATGCAATTATCTATCGATTGATGAAGGATGGCCTCATAGATGAGCAAACCTCCGGTGATTCGCCGCGCAAATATTATGGGATAACGAGTAAAGGACGGGAGGCTATGAAAGGTGCGAAAACGTTTCTCACAGGGACAATCAGTCTTGTATTCGACCTCACGGAATAACTATTCTATTTGATTACTATTCGGTCAATAATAGATTGTTGGCGATAATCTAACTCATCATGAGCAAATGCCAATTCAGCACAACTATGTTCCATAATTATGCTAGCAGCTCCAGATGCAAAAGCAGCTCGTTCGACCATATTCTTCGCCTGTAGCATTCCCACGGTAAATGCCGCAAGAAAAGCATCAGATGCAGCAATCACATTCCGCGGTGAACTTTTTTCTATGGGGACTATGTAGAATTCATCTCCATCATAAACAACAAATCCCATCGAAGACAACATTGCAATACCAACATCAGCCCCATTTTCAACAAGATATTCTGCTGCAAGAAGAGGATCAGATTCTTCCGTCACGATTCGCCACAATGGTCGTTCCATCTTTACGACATCTACCAGTTCTAAAACCTGCTGAAGTTTTTCTCCGTTCGAGGTCGCGAAAACCTTTCTCTGGGAATCAATATCGCGTCCCATACCTGTCGCATCTAGTACGATTTGTGCATCTGATGAATTAGAAATCCATTCTATCAACTCAATGTCGATTTCCCTGAAAGCTGGTGATAACACAATGTACTTTGAATCAAGAAATTCTTCGGGGATATCACGGATCCCCAGATTTCGTGCCCGGTCAAGCAGAGTTAGAACGGGTAATCCGTCATCTTCACAGAGAATATGAAAGCCTCCAGTTTTCGGTGAATCAACAGCATAGTATTCAGGAATCCCCAGAGATTCCAAATCAGTAGCCATTTTTCCGCGAAAGTCATTACCTATCGCGCCAATGATAGCGAGATTATCGACGCCAAGCTTAACAGAAACATGAGAAACATTAACAGCGGGGCCAGATAGCATCTTATCTTTCGTTTCAATATCTGGAATTGTGATTGTGTTGTATAGTGGATTTCCAATAACAACTATCTCATACATTGCTTTTTTCTTCCTGCTCGCCTGATAGAATCATTTTGTGTGCATAGATTAACCTCTGTGCAACAGTAATGTGTGAGAGAATGCCTGCAATAATAATACAAAGAGTGAGAATATTTGTGACTTCAATTAGGACGAAAAAGTTCAGAACGGCTACTGGCAAAATGGAAAGCAAATCCACCCAAATATTTGTAGATGGCAGAGCTAATAGTAAGATTCCTATGATTGTCAGAATCAATTTCTCTTGTCGCTCAGCAATTCCTACAGCACAATTATCCATTCCTCCAACAGATTCTGCCTTTGCTCTTGTGAAGCTAGCCATAATCATCCCAAAGAGAGTGAAGAATCCCCAAATCCAAGGAATAAAGGTATCTCCAGAAATCAACGGCCACCACGGAATACTTACTGCTCCAATTGGACCAGCCATTATTCCCAGCATGAAGAAGAACTCTGCGTACCGATCCAATGTATGATCAAATGTCGCTCCGAATTTGGTACCTAGATTCGCCGCTCGGGCAACGGCGCCATCAAACATATCCATAACCACGGTAAGAATCATCACGAGGAGACCTACAAGTAAATCACCAATGATGAAGAAGTATGTGCTAATCATTGCTACGATGAGAGTTAGACCTGTGATAATATTTGGAGTGATACCTGTCTTTGCAAGAGCTCTTCCAATTGGCATCATCACCTTTTGGTATCCTTCTCTGAATTTGCCGAGCATGGGATTCACATTTCCGGATTACAGCCGACCCCCTTTTGGAGTACTAATAAAGGTGTTGAGGGGGGAGCTTATCTCGGAAAGGCACTCAAAGCACACTCTCTAGTCTATTGGCTACCCATTCCAGTCCAAGTAGATTTGTTAACGGACCAAGACGGGGACCAGATTTTCTTGATATCAGGATGCGATATAGGAGTAGAAAAGCACGTTTGGGCTTTAAGTTTTCATCACGAGCTAAGTTGAAGATGGTAGACTGAATAGCATCATCATCTAGATTTTCTGTGTGGAATCTGACTGCGAGCTTGGCCAAGAATGACTTATCTTGCACGGTCAATGTATTGACTATATCAGCAGGTACTGAAGTAGGAATATCGACTATATCACTCTCACTGCCAAACTCCTTCACCCAATGGAGAGCTCTCTCAAGTCTCTTGGGAATCAAAGCCTTCGATTCGGCTGAAATCCGGTCAAGATTGTATTGTTTCTTCATTGCATCATAACAGCGTTGCAAAATGCTCTCCTTATCAATAATGGACTGAAGCTGAGCTGTTACTATTGCAAATTTGAAGGAGAGCTTGGGGATATATATCTCACTAACTGGCTGAGCTTCCGTCAACGGGTAGAGCAGTCTTGCTAACTCTTGTTTCTCAGTATCGACCTCATCGAGCCCATAGTAAGTCCTCTCAAAGGACTCGTATATGTCAATTAGGTCGGGAATTAGATCAGTTTGTATATTGTTTGCCCGTTCGACATCAGTCCTAATCACCATGTATCTGAATAGATTAGGTGGGGAGATATTCAGCCATGCTCGTGGAGTAAAAACATAGCCTCTTGATGTTCCCATATCGCGTCCACCAAGACGAACCCACTCAAAGGGCACCTTAACTGGTCCAGACCAGCCAAATACTTGCTTGGACATCTCTAAACCAGTATCATATGAACCACCTTTTACCGCATGATCTTTACCAGCTGGTTCACACGTGGTTTTCATTACATACCATTTCGCGGGCCAGTCAACTCTCCAAGATAGTTTCAATCTGAGTTTGTCTAGATGCGCGGTTTCAGAATGTCCGCAGTGAGCACACTCGTACGAAATCTCGTCACTATCGGGAAAATACGAAGTCACGCGATTTGGGACGATGGAGCCCTTGCCACCAGATTGTAATCTCCCGCAGACTGGACATACAACCGAAGCAGGATACCAGGTCTTCATCGAATTGATATACTCTGCTTTCTGTGTATCATCAAAGTCACGAGCTACGTATTCAATCAGAATCTCTCTGATTGTTTCCGTGTGATTCAAGCAAATACGAACAGCGTCAAGCATCTCTTTCGTTTCGTAGAGTTTTGATTGAAACACAACCTCAGGATCAGCTCCAAAATCCGGAAATGTTTCAATCAGCTCGTTCGTCCAATGTGAGCCAAGACTCTCACAGCAACCATTTGGATCGGGTGCATCTGAGTAAGGAACACCCATGTATTCTTCAGGAGAGAGAGTCAGACTTGGTGGGAAAGATCGGATTGGATCGAAATCATCTGCGATAAACACGGTTTTTGCTTTTTTTCCTCTTGCCTGAAGTTCCCGCTTAATGACATCCGCAATGACGATTTCTTTCATAAAGCCAATATGCACACTACCACTCATACTCTTTCCAGTTGCAATGAGATACTCATCAGGTTCACGTTCTGCTACTTCATCAACTAAATCTCGAATCCAGTGCGTTGAGAATTCTTCTTCTGAGGTTTCTTCAGGCATAACCGTTCCTCAGGTCATGCCCGGAGAATTCTCTAATGAAGCTTGCCTTCTTCTAGACTGCGAACTCAGACACACGAAGCTCAGAGCGGCTAGCGAATAACAGATATACGGGAATTGCAGCAAGAATGATGACCAGTAGCAATGCTCCCAAAACAATCCCTGCTGCAATCGGGAGATATGCTAAGGTAGGAACTGCAGCTTCTGGAACAAGGATATAGACACTGAAAAGAATAGATACAATTACAGCTGGGATACCAGCCTTCAAACCAATATCAATTCCCTCTGCCATCATTGTCTTTGCAATGAATGAGGGTTTTGCTCCAATGGACCTCATAATCACATAATCCCGAAATCGACCGAATACGGAAATCAGAAGGTAGTACATCAGACTCATGAACGCACTTACAAGGGCCATTAGTGGAATTGGCTGCATCAAGGCCCAATATGCAGAAATGATGCCAAGATTGGTTTTTATGACTTCATTCTGAAGAAATATTGAGAACCCATAACTATTCGCAACCGATTCGATTCGTGCGATGGTGTTTTCAGAATAGTCTCCAACCTGTACAAGTAAGAGATTACCACTGTCAACGCCCCAGAGAGATTGCATATCGGAAAGAGGGATTATTGCCATCTGGCCGCCGTTTCCTACATCAAAGGCAATTGCCTGAATGTCAAATGATGCCCCTTTAACTCCAAGGGATTGAACAAGAGGATCGTCAAACAAAGTGAGAGCCATATCGCCTCCAAGCCATACTTCTTGCGATTGCTCTATTTCAGAACCTTCAAAATACCAATCGGAGATAGTGTTGCTCCAATTCACTCCAACAATTAGTGCTGAACTTGCTCGATCACCTCCGACACGTTCGTATTCTCCTAATGTTGGATTCCAGATTATAGCA
>CAYMLT010000197.1:0-6473 GCA_964391265.1 uncultured archaeon | reverse complement strand
GACGTCTGAATATGGAAATTGCCGCTTCATACTCTCCTTGTTCACCTAACACAATTCCCAGATTCGTTAGTCCATTGGTATTATCCGAATCTAGTTTGAGTGCCTCTCTGAGGATGGTTTCGGCTTCTTCTATTGCTCGTTAATTTGACAGTCCATAGCTTTACTGATTAAACTCTCTGCTTCGTCGATTTTAATATTCATCAAAGTCACCGGCAAATCTATTGGCGGAGAACCCTTCCCTTATTTTACAATTCTTGAAGATATGTGTGGTGTTCATGTGGTCGAATTTATGCCCGGCGTGAAATTGACAGAGTCTTTTTACAAAGAGGTGCTAAAGGATCTAATCGAAGATTCATTTCCAGATTTGTAGTATTCTATTGGACGAGTTGGTCAAGGATCCGATGTATTGGGCTACGACACTGAAATGTCGACTGACCATGGTTGGGGCTTGTGGATAGAAGTATTTCTGAATGAGTCTGATTTTGAGGAGTATTCTGATTCTGCAAAAAAATGTTGGGTGAACGCCTGCCGCGTAGCTTTCAAGGATATCCATCACATTTCGCACGAGAAACACCTGAAGATGCATGGGTTGCACAATCCAAAGATGATGGACTCATAAATCATAGAATTGAATTCTATACAATACAGAGTTTCTTTGAAAGTCGTATCGGATTCAATCCTCATGAAACGCCAATTCCCGCAGACTGGCTTTTGTTCTCAGAACAGGGTCTTCTTGAGGTAACTGGTGGGAAAATATTCTATGTTGGTCTAAATCAACTTCACAAAATTCAAGAGAAATTCAAGTACTATCCTGATTCTGTTTGGAGATATCTACTCGCGGCACAATGGAGGAGAATTGGTCAAGAGGATCATCTCATGGGTCGTGCAGGATATGTGGACGATGAGATTGGAGCTAGGATAATTGCCTCTCGATTGATACGTGATATCATGCGTCTTTGTTTCCTAATGGAAAAGGAATACGCTCCTTATCCGAAATGGTTTGGTACTGCCTTCAAGAAACTGAATGTATCAAATGCGATGCAACCTCTTCTTCTTGAAACACTTGAATCAAAGAATTGGGAAACGCGTGACCTGCATTGGAGCCACGTCTGTGAACTGGCCGTTGAGTATCACAATCAGCTAAACATTACAGAATCAATTGATGCGAGAGTTCAATCCTTTCACGGTCTGCCATTCTCGTCAATAGGTGCAGATGAGATATCAAATCGAATCCGAGAAACGATTAATGACAAAGATGTTCGAGATTTGCCATCCCATCTTGGCTCGATTGACCAGTTCAGTGATTCAACCGATCTCTTGTCATATCCAAAATTGAAGAAGAAAATCAAGAATGTGTATTATCAGTAGATACAAGTGCAATCGCCGGATTAGGATTCTGATCTCAATCCAATTCGGAGCGGCTCTCTTTTTTCTGAAATCATGAAAAGGTCTCTTTCTGATTCGTTTACATGAGATTGATATGGGGCAACTGAATGGCTGAATCATGCCTAGTCCAGAATGGAATCGATTCATGGATAATTTCTTTGGCGACCCCTACATGATGTGGCATGATGGAATTGATCCTACATCTGCCAAGGCTCTGAAGGGGGAGGAACGAGAAGAGGCTGAGAAGATGTTAATTCAGTCCATGAAAGATGGGAGTTATTGGGCACCTATGGGTCTGAGAGAGATGCGATCCAAAGCTGCTGTGCCTTTCATGAAGGAAATTGTTGAACGTTCTTCTTCTCGGTTATCCATTGAAATTGCTCACGCACTGAATGTCATTGAAACGACTAACGAGTATATTCCTTACATACTTAGAGTATTGAAGAATGCCGGTTTCTGGTCGGATCGTATGGATGCTGCAAGACTTCTTCGCAAGTACAACACCCCTGAGGTTATTGAAGCGCTCTATGATTCCATTTTTGATGCAGATTATCTTGTTCGTAATCATGCCTGCGAGTCCCTGCTACATATTCATGGACTACCTGCTTCAATCTCGGAGTACAAGGAGATATTCCAGGAGATCATTGTGGATTCTGATGTTAAAGGGGAACCCAGTACAGAGGCGCATGAGCACTATGCCAAAGCAGCTGCTATGCTCAAGCAAGTCATAGAAGAGAAGAAAGATTAGATACTATTTTCTCATCCGTTTCCATTGCGCCCAAACTACAAATGTGAGAGATAACGCTGCCATACCGAAAATTGTTGGGATCACAGTCAGCAGAGGGCTGTCGAACACAAGCGGGTTGTTTCCCGAGCGATATTCATTGAGGTTATCCATCGTGTCGCCGTCTGGATCTTCAGATGCGTCATTTAGTATTGGGTTCAAGCCATACTCCACTTCCCAGTCATCTGGCATAAGTTATCTCGTCCACCTTCAACAAAAGGCCGCCTTGATTCCATTCGATTTGTAGTGGAACGAAATCATCTTGCCGTGAATGTTAGGTTCATTGTAGTGCTATTCCTGAGGAACGGAAAAGAACCCGAATCATGGAAATTCTTCACCGGTCGAATCCCGCGGGAATAACAGAAAGATGGAGGACAGAGATTGTCTGTTAGTTCCTCTTTCTCCACCATTGCCTGCCAAGCCATACCACTGTTAGTACAACTATAATGCTGGTACCTACAATAGTAGGTATAACCGTTAGAAGTGGTCCATCAAAAACGAACGGGTCATAGCCCGCCCTGTACTCATAGAGGTTTGACATAGTGTCGCCATCAGGGTCCTCTGATGCATCATCTCTGAGTGGGTCTAGACCAAACAGAACTTCCCAACCATCAAAAATGAGATCATCGTCAGTGTCACTGTCGTTAATCAATGTCCCGTGGATATATTCGTCTAAGTTTAGTAAACCATCAAAATCCGGATCTTCTCTTGCATCATTCCTCAGAGGATCTAATCCTACTGCAAGTTCATAGGCGTCATTCATCCCATCCGAATCTGTATCAGCATTATCATATTCTGTACCATACAGGTAGGTTTCTTCGAAGTTGGTCAATCCATCGCTGTCAAGGTCACCTTCAGGTGGAATCTCTTCGACATCAACTCCTGGGCTCCCATCATCACCAGAATCATCATCGAGAAATTGCATTCCAAAAGTATCGTACCAACGCTGTTCGTTATCTGGAACACCATCTCCTTCAATATCGGATTCATAACTTATCTCTACCGAGAAATCAGGAGTAGACGGGTAGCTAGTGAATATGATTTGATATAATCCTTTCATAGTCGCATTGAACGTGAATCCTGAGTTTATGTCGATTGCACTATTTAGTAGTTGTGTGCCCGCTGGGTTAATTATTCGCAATTGGACCGTTCCAGATGTATCGTGACTTGTAGTAGAAATCTCCATCTCAGTCCTGATGGTAATAGGTATTAGAAGCCTTGAGATATCCCCTGAAGATTGGTCCTCAATGTCATGTTTCTCGTAGACCTTCTGATTATTCCTGCTCAGCACAAATGCGATAGCAGCAGCCATACTCGCTGTAGTATCAGTGGCAATTGAGTAATCATACATTGAATTTGCCCAGTGATCATGGGAAGTATGGTAGGCTGTATCTTCAGCACCTCCGGACTCGTGTGCAAAGATTACATTGGGATACCCGGCCTGGAGGAATGAATAATGATCTGAATATTGCCATGTTGGCCATGACGAGGAGGGAATGGGTTTGATGAGGGGATTATCATAGTTATTGGCCATTGCCATTGCCAATTCTGCCCAATATTGTGAGTCCTGATAATTGGACTCACTCCCATCATAATACGCCATGAGAATTCGTTCATCTGATGGAGCAGTACTTGAAGCAACATAGAGCATGTCTATGTTGTAATAGATAAGGAGGTCAATCTCATTATCCCAGAACTGGTTTGCCATCTCAGCTGAACCAAAGAGACCTGATTCTTCACAATTCCAAAAACCAAAGTAAATATCCAATGGCCATTCGTATGCAGAAAGAACACGTGCTATCTCTAGTGTTGTAGCAACTCCGGAACCATCATCGTTTGCACCTGGCGATACAGATACTGTGTCATAATGGCCTCCTATCATTATGACAGGGCTTGCTATATGATTTGTTCCTTGAAGTTTGCCCACTACATTGTTATACTCTCCACGTACCTCTCCTATGACCTTGTTATTCGTAACGTTTGCAAGGGTATCAAGAATCCAATTCCTTGTTTCTGTATTCCCCGAAGTTCCATAGAGTTTGGTTCCTATGTCTGAGAATTCGCGTACAAACTTAGTATATGATGACTGAGATATACTGTGATACACTTCCCTTGCCATATCTGATGCATAATCTATAGCTGCAATGTTTGCCTTGGGATCTGCATCTTGATTGGGTGGAGAACCGTAATCATGGGTGTCCAAAGGAATAGTAATGAATACCAAAATTGTGATGAGGATTAAGGGTACTACTCGTCTTCTTAGTGGGTATATCAGACCAAATCTCGTCATCTAGTGATACATCCTCATCTCCTGTAATCAACTTGGGCAGATGCTATTTACACTCAAAAAGGAGTTGTTCACAGCAAAGCGCATGTGGAAATCCCTGCCGTTGCTGTAGATTTGCGGTTCCTTTTGCCTGCAACACTCGGGACAAAAGTCTTTACACACGCATACCGGCGTAGACAGAGTGGAACCATTATGAAGATTGCACTAGCCCAGATTAACTCAATTGTGGGCGATATTCAGGGGAATCTCTCAAAAGTGATTGCTGAAATTCGGAATGCTAGAGGGAAAGGCGCTTCGATTGTGGCATTTCCAGAGATGGCAATAACTGGATATCCGCCTCATGATTTGTTATATGAAACAGCTTTTCTCTATTCCAATAAACGAGCTGCTCTTGGAGTAGCAGATGAAACCAATGGACTCGTCGTCATACTGGGATTTGTAGATTTTGATGAAGAAATGAATCTCTATAATGCCGCTGCAGTTTTCGAAGATGGGAAATTGATTCGTATCATTCACAAGACTCTTCTTCCAACCTATGATGTATTTGATGAAGAACGATACTTTGAACCCGGAGAAATTGGTGATATTCATCCAACTCCTATTACTGTCGAGAACGATTCATACTTGCTAGGTATAGAGATTTGTGAGGATCTCTGGGATACGGAATACGAAACAAAGGTGACCGATCTGCTTTGTTCAAATGGCGCACAGTTGATTGTCAATATTTCAGCATCGCCTTTTCGTGTTGGGAAGAAGTTTGAACGCTATGACCTTGCCATAGAACGAGCCAAAAATAATGAAGTTCCAATCTTCATGGTGAATCTAGTTGGTGGCCAAGATGAGCTAGTCTTCGATGGTCAGAGCTTTGCTGTCGATGCGGAAGGGCGGATGATTGCATCAGGCGCGGCATTTGAAGAGGAATTGCTTATCATTGAATTCAACGCAAAGTATGGGTTAGGAACGCCTATCCAAGAAGCCTTCTACGATGAAGAAGAAGAGATGTACAATGCACTTGCACTTGGGATACGTGATTACTTCAGAAAGACTGGATTCAAGAAAGCTGTACTTGGTCTCAGCGGTGGTATAGACTCATCATTAACCGCATGTATAGCTGTTGACGCCCTAGGCCCTGAGAATGTTATTGGCGTTTCCATGCCTTCAAAGTTTTCCAGTGCCCACAGCAAGAGTGATGCCGAGGCGTTGGCAGCCAATTTAGGCATCAAGTATGTTCAAGTCGCTATACAGGATGTTGTAGATGTCTTCCACAAGAGCACAGAGAAATCTCTAGTAGATTTAAGGAAGCATTTTGAAGTAGATATCTCTCAAGATGATTCTGTCGCAGATGAGAATATTCAGCCTCGAGTTCGAGGAAATATACTCATGGATTATTCTAATCGGTTGAAGGACCTTCGAATCCTGGTTCTCAATACAGGAAACAAAACCGAACTCGCGCTTGGGTATTGCACTCTCTATGGGGATATGACTGGTGGAGTAGGAGTAATTGGGGATGTGAGTAAAATTGAGGTGTATCATCTCTCTGAATATGTAAATAGACGAGAGGGCAGAGAAATCATTCCTCAAGGTTCAATTACTAAGAAACCCTCGGCTGAGCTGAAGGATGACCAGTTTGATCCTTTCGATTTTGACATAGTGAGTCCCATGGTCGATGAAATAGTGGAGAATCGCAGAGGGAAACAGGAGCTCATCGATATGGGCTATCCTGAAGATATAGTAACTGATGTGTACAATCGCGTTCGACGAGCAGAGTATAAACGATGGCAAGCACCTCCCTGTATTCGAATAACCAAGAAGTCATTCGGCATTGGATGGAAGATGCCTATCGTCAATCATCATAGAGATTGAATCTATATTCCTATAATCAATCTCTCAACTATGAAGTAGAAGAAACTAGCATTTCCGATGTAGAACACCATGATTGTGAATGCCATCATGAGCTTGTGCCAGATTGCCTTCTCGCGGACCATTAGGAATCCGATGTAGGTGGATAACCCTAAG
>CAYMLT010000196.1:0-6487 GCA_964391265.1 uncultured archaeon | reverse complement strand
TCCAGATGCTGGCCCCATAACAGTTACGAAACTGATTATAATTAAAGACAATCTCAATGATACCTTGGTTGACATCACCATGACTGTTACTCCAGCAAATGAAACTCCTTGGAATGCAATAGATCCTATCATTCCCGATATTCCTTGGGACTTCTGGGATCCACCGTATGATAACTATTGGGGTCCCAATGGAGGATTCTCGCAAGGATATGTGTACCTTGAATCGTCAAAGGGGTATGATTTTCAAAGTGTAGTGTTTGGTGGAGATGTGTTTGGATTCGTGCTTGCTGCGAATCTTTCAGTAGTCATTGAGTTCGCCCTCACACCAAGTTTACCAATCTTCCAGATGTTCAATCCAGATGATGGAATATACTACATTATCCTTTTCGGTGGTGATGGTGAGTCTGGTTGGGTAGAAGTAAAACCATATGCTTGGCCATAAGATTCTAGATAGGTGTTCCGCACTTGCCACAGAATTTCTGTCCCTGGGGACAAGGTTCTCCGCAGTTGACACAAAATCTCGATGTACTTCCTGTAACTGAGAGCATCATTGAAAAGAATGTAAACTAGAGTAGCTTCTTTGTCTGTAAAACATTCCCGTTCACTTCAAGATGGATTCTTGGATGTGGCAATATTCTCTGGAGTACAACTATCTCTTTAGGCCATTTGCAATCTGCAGACGCGAACTGGAAAATGAGGAAGACAGAAAAGGTAGAGTGCATATAATAATGTTTCAAGTGCATATTGGCGGAGGAAGTCTTGTGGTTAGGATACGTGAGATTGCCGCAGCTGCGGCAGTTCTGCTGCTTTTATTCGGAACGATGTATGGAGCTCTTGCACAAAATCAAAATGGATTTCCCTTTGTACAGGCTCAAGCCGAAACTATGATTATCTTTGGAACTACGGATGCAGTAGAAGCTAGTATTGACCCAGCCCAATCCTATGATTACTTTGGATGGGAAATTATAACTTCGCTCGGAGCGGGGCTAGTTGAAATAATCCCTGGTTCTAACGCGGGTGCAGATGGTATTCGTGGCGCGCTAGCCTCATCATGGACGGTTAATTCGGCAAAAACACAGTGGGACTTCAATCTCAGAGAAGGCCTCACTTTCTATGACGGGCAACCTTTCAATGCATCATGTGTGAAGTGGTCTTTTGATAGGAACATTGGTATGGCTCTTGAAGATGGTCCACAACTGAATATGGGCTATGGCGATATCATTGACAATATTGTAGTGATGTCTGAGTATGTGGTCCGATTCAATCTCAAAATGGCATTTGCGCCATTCCTCCAACTGCTATCATGCGCCGCATCATACATTGTCCATCCAGATCATGCTACTGATATTGATTATGTAGCATTCGATGCAGCAGATGTGCGAGCTAGTCATCCAAATGATTTGGGCCCTTACATTCTCACCAATTGGACTCGTTTCGGAGGCCATGACACAATGATGCGTCTTGAAGCAAACCCCAACTATTGGGATGCTTCCAATCGTCCAAAGACCGATGTGATAGTCATTCAGTTCTATTCGTCGGACACTTCACTAGCTGCTGCATTGTTAGCAGGCGAGGTCGACGTCGGGTACAGACATGTTACACAATCCCAGGTAGAATCTTTTAGAACCAATCCCGAATTCACAGTATGGGAGGGACTTAGTCCTCAAATTCAATACTTATGCTTTCAACAAGCTATCTATCCATTCAATGAAACCAGAATCAGACAAGGCATAGCCGCATCTCTGAATCGAACAAACCTTGCTTCTGCAGTGTTTGAAGACGCAGTGGACCCCCTCTATAGTATCATTCCAGCTGGAATGGCTTACCACGACCCAGCATTCGAGGTCTACGGTGATGCAAACTATACCTTTACTGCTGACTGTCTTGATGATTTCGGATATAATGCAGGTAACAAGCTTGTGATAGATCTCTATTACGAGAGCTCCGGACACTACCCGTCATGCGGAGAACAGGCAACTGAGTACAAGTCCGACTTGGAGGCAAGTGGTGTGATAACGGTCAATCTTCATGGTGCTGACTGGCCAACTTATCGAATGTGGAGAAATGCAGGAATGATGCCTATGTTCATCTATGGTTGGTATCCTGACTTTAGTGACGCAGACAACTTCGCATTCCTCCCATTTGCATCTTGGCTCAATCTCGGATACAACGAGACATATCCCGCAGGTGGAGTATCTCAATATGATCTATGGGTGGAAGGACGAAGTGCAGAAACTGACATTGCACGTGAAGCCGCATACCTTGCACTTCAAGACCTTCAAGCGGATGAGGTTTCAGTGATTCCTCTCTGGCAAGGCCATTCAGTTGCTGTTAGTACCGCATATGTACATGGTATTTTGCTCGATATCACCGTTTCCTGGTATCATAGCTTGCTGACTATTGATTCGACTTCTACAATAACTACCACAACAGAAACCACTACTACATCTACGACGACTACCACGACTACAACAACAACTACTACAACATCTTCGACAACTACTACACCCACAACGACTACTCTAATCACTGGGCCAACGAATACTACCCCTGCAGGATCAATAGATTCCCTTCCCCTTCTGAACATAATAAGCCAAATAGTGACTTTTGGTTCGATTGGAGTTATTCTAATAGTATGTGTGTTGATTGTCAAAAATCAGAGGAGTTCAAATTAACTTTTACGTCACATTGATGATTAACATGGGCCAACTACTGGTTCCATCAAGAGGCGAGGTATCTGTCTTGATCTGCTGGTTATCGTTCATATCTGTGGCTCTAGTCTGCAAAGTAATCTGACCGGCGTTAGAGAAACCGACATTGATCTCCCAGAATACCCATACATTATCTGCATCCATTTTTTGAACTATTGTCGCATTGCTCCATGTTGCACCATTATCCACTGTATATTCCACTAATTTCACCCGTGTTCCTCCAAAGGCGCAACCTCCCACTCTTAGGTTTTGGCTCACATTTATGGTGGTGGATCCCTCTGGGAAGAATATCTTTGAATCGATAGCAATTGGCGGAGACGTATCCCATCCTCGGTCCTCCCAATAATCCTCCAATGGTCTATCAATCACTTCGATCTGAGTCACCCACGCCGGTTGCTTGATGCCATAATACCCCGGGTTCAGAATTCGCAGAGGAAATCCTTGAACTGGAGGAATCTCTACTCCGTTCATGTACAATGCGCCAAGAACATGATTGTTCTCTAACTGGTCCAGAGTGTGTGATGCATAGTATCCATCAGCAGCAAGATATCTGACCCCGGTCGCGTTCTCTGAAATACCTAATGATTCCAACAAATCAAATACACTGAAACCTTTCCACAATGCGGTGCCTACTAGCTTACCATTTGCGCCATTACCTATGCACTCAATGGTGAGAGGGAGCTCAATCATATTCAATGATTGCAAATCATCTAGCGAATAGCTTGTTGGATTCTCAACCAGACCTTTTATTTCCAGTCGATAGGTATCTCTGTTGATACTCGGGACCGACCCAATTCGCGTAACAAAGTAATCCTCGTTCTTTGTGAAGAAGTCAGGAAAGTCTGAGGTCCCATCGGGCGGTTGTATTGAGCTTGGATTTGTAGTGAGCACAAACGCAATGACAACCGCTATTGCGATTGTGGCTCCGATGAGAATCTTCTGATTCCTTGTCATATCGCTCATTAAGCTCTAGTATTGGCAATAATTGTTTTAATGATTACGGAATGAAAAACAAAGCTCCTCAGCTAATCCCATTTCAAACACGAATATTGTCTGAATTCCTCTGGATCTACTTCTGCCAGAACTTCTCCCTTGTATTGACGGAGGAGCATAAGAGCAGTTTCTTGGTAACTGACACCAAAGTTGGTTCGTGGAAACTTGCAGTAACTGGAGCTGCAGAGAACCGAAGCATCAAAATGCTACTCGGTCTCCATGCAGTTAGTATCGCAATCGGAGGAATTTCGCAGAAACCTGGATTCGTGGAAGATAGAGTGGAAAAGCGAGAGTGCCTGACATTAACAGTCACACTAGACCACGACGTTGTAGACGGAGCTCCTGTAGGTCGTTTCGTTGCAAGGGTTGTTGAACTCCTAGAGGGAAGCTATGGACTAACTGCTCTAGTTGATGAAAAGAGCGAAAAAAGAAGAATGAGGGAGCATAATGCTCCCTTGAAAATAGGGGCTTCACATCTTTTTTCGAAGCAGCACGCTTACATCTGACCTCTTACGCATAGAGGGGAGAGAGGAATAGATTCTTTCAAAGACAAAGTAGAGAATCTTCACTCATGACATTGTCTGCCTTTCGCAATGGGACAGATGTTTCGGTCTGAACGTGATGATAATGATTACAACCCATACCATCACAAACATGCTGATAATTCCAGCAGTCATACCTGCGGCTTGACCTGCAGCTGCAGTGAACAGGTTATAGGTGCCATGCCAAACAGCAACCATAAGGATGCTTCCCCTGCTGCTGTTGTATAGCCAAGTTAGCAATACGGATCCGAACATAAGACCGATTATCCAGAAGACAGTACCAACTGGTCCGAGCGATATCATGTTTTCATTATAGAGAAACATTGGAATGTGCCACCCTGCCCAGATGATGCTAACAAACATCGCGGAAGTAAGTGCACCAAACCTGCTCTGGAATCGAGGCAACAGGAATCCTCTCCAACCAGTTTCCTCTCCCAGACCAAAGGTGAAGATCCAGAGTAACCATGTTCCAACAAAGGTAAGGTAGGGCATGTACATAACCTGTCCGAATACACTAATGTCGGGCCAAGACTGTCCCATCATAACAATGATCACTCCTGATATGATGTAGAGCACCCATACTGAAAGCACAGCGACGGCTATCCATATTGGTCTGACCCTCCACTTTGCTATTCTTCCCATGATTTCTTGGACCTTATCAGTCCCGCCCTCCAAATAAGTTACCAATAATGCTGCGAGCATTGGACCAAACGGCAAGAGATAGTGAAGAGCGAAGGGAATTTCTAATGCTATAATTCCTTGAAAGGCAAGAGCAAGAGGAAGTGCAATGAGCCAGGTCAACCCATATGCGAGAATGACATACGCGGCTATTGCATGTCTTTGAATCCATTGTTTGACCATCAATCACTCTACCTTCACAATCTTATGAGGAGCCTCCGAACTCAAGAGCCTATCAGGAGGAATCGTTATCCTATAGCTGGCTGCTGTCGGATCCTTCCTAAGCTGGTTTATGCTAACACCAATTCCATAACAGTAGATTGTCTTGTGGGGCTTTATTCTGATGACCACCGCATCACGCATAACTTCCGAATCTACCTGAAGATTCTCTTGCAGAATCCTCCCTTGACTGAATGCCCACTGAACATCCTTATCATCGAGGGTTACAAAATCTGCAATCCCTCTGAACATCACCGTGCTATCAGGTGCAAACCTTAGATAGTAGTGTGGAAACGTCACAAGGAGAGAAACATTAGGATTCTTCTTCAAGTATCTGACTTTTGCAGCGCTTTTCTTTGTTATGACATAGAATGCGAGTCTGGAATCAGGATGGGACACTCCGTACAATATTCCAGTCGAGTGGGGCGATCCCTTAGGATCTACTACACTGAGCACGCCGAACTTTCGCTTTCGGACTGCCTTTTCCACATATCGGAATGAACCTAGACTGTCCTCTGCAGATATCTCTTTGATACCATTTGTGGCATCTTGTTGTGGCACAACCATTACTCGTTGGCCTCCAAATCTTTTTTCTGTTCATTATTCGATCTCGCATCAAGTGCGCGGGTCCAGTCCTTCTCATCGAGGTCGATTCGAAGAATACCAATCGATCCTTCAATCTCAAGAATGGCTCCCTCGACAAACCTCAAACTGATAAGGTGTCCAAGTGACCCTTCAACAAGAACTGAGTCATCGAGTTTTTTAGGCAATTCAATGCTAATATTGTTCTTTGATTTCAGTTCGATTGAGAATGTATTTTCATCTTTGTATTTATTCACAATGCATCACTATGCTGAATACATTCATGAACAAAGAAGTAGGCTCGTAAGGATTGTTTATGATTTCTCAAGATTGAGCTTGAATTATAAGACGCCGTATTGATTCCAATGGCCATGGAAAAACTCAAAGATCTCCTATTCGAGCTCGCCAACGAGGACAGATTGAATATCCTGAGTAGCCTCACAAGCAAACCAATGAAACTGACAGAGCTTTCAAAGAAGCTCGACCTCACCATGCAAGAAACCTCGCGACACCTACAGCGCCTTGGAAACGCTGAACTAGTGCAGAAGCAGGTAGATGGAGCATACAATATAACTTTCTATGGTAGTAATGTATTATCACTACTTCCTGGGCTGGATTTTCTCATTGAGTATCGTGATTACTTTCTAACACACAGAACAAATCGGCTCCCAAGAAAATTCCTAATTCGTATTGGTGATCTTCATGGTAGTAGACTTTTCGACAATCCTCTTGTTACACTCCAGAAAACAAATACAATCATAG
>CAYMLT010000195.1:2362-6495 GCA_964391265.1 uncultured archaeon | reverse complement strand
TTAATCTCGACATATTTCTTCATTATCTGTTTAATTGCTATTTATTGGCCCTTAGAACACCTTTGTAGATAGCCAAAAATCAGCGTTTCAAAACAAATGATTGCGAATTTGCTGTTAGTGATTAAGTTAATTGCACTTATTGATTTGAGAACACTCTGGCCATTTTGGAACGCGATCGTTTTACATTATCCCCTCTACCACTTTGTCTGAAACCGTTATGGAAGTACGCGTCCTAACACGATTCTATATCCTTTCTCTACAATGTATTAACTAGCCCATCCTTGAAGAAACACGGGGATGGCATGTGGTGAAAACATGAATAAGAGAAAGACTCGAACGATCGCAATTAGCCTCGGATTGTGCCTCTTTGTGTGTGCTCTATCCGTTGGGATTCTTGCCAGCATGAGCGGGTTCTTTGCCTTTCACGATGGAAATGATCCGGCGGTCTATTCCGATCCGGATGTTCTAGACTTCAAGGTCAATGAACCTCAAGCATACGCTAATCCTGAACAACTTCCTCATCGGACAGTTACGCCAAGTGGATCTACAGATGCCTATACATCAGTTGATTTAGTGTCTAGGTACGAATTGTGCGGCGAGATTCCTATCGTGATCGTTAAATTCCCTAGGCTTATTCCCTAGATCCCCAGATAAAACAGAGGAGTTGTGCATCGTGAATAATCGCTGCAAATCTCCGACTGGCATTGGGACTTTCCTGACGCCAGTCTATTTTTCTTTCTTTTTTTGAGCGAACATTGTGAAGATAATAGATTCCAGTGATAGAAAGGTCATTGCAAGATTGTTTGAACACTGCCCTGAATCGCATAGAAGCATCGCACGAGATTTCGATGTCACATGCCCTACTATCAGGAATCGAGTAGATGGACTTCGACAATGGGGAGTGATTCAGCATTTTGTTGAATGTGATGCAATACATCTCACACTGAAATTGAATTTGCCATCTTCTGGGAAAATCAATTTCATAATGCGATATGGTTTGAACGAGGATACTACCGGACCTATAGATGCTACTAGGTTGATGACGGATCTATATCCTGAGGAACATTGGTTCACATTCTTTGAGCCTGATAACCAAGAAATGCTACATTACATGACTGCTAGGACAGTGAGAGATGTTGAAGTCATTGTTCAGGAGGTGAAGCATCTACCCTATTCAGAAGACGTGGAAGCACAGATCATCTACAGCTCGTTGAAGAGAGAAGGAAGGACTGGGTAGTTCCTTCAAGAGATGCAAAAAAACGGGAAGGGGGAATCTAATGGGATTCCCTCCCTGCTGGATAATAGTGTAACATTATCATATTGATGTAGAAGGGATTCAGCAAGATCTGCTGAATTTTTTTCCCTTCAATTTGCAGTACCTTTTCTAACGAGGCCATACAAAACAAGAACTCAAATATTTATAGACATATGAACATAATAATCAGGTTTTTTAATTAGTTAAATAAAACTAATCCCGTTTTCGCGGGGTGATAGAATGAAGGATTTCAGGAAATTTTACACAAAGATGCAAAGAGACAACAAAGTTTCTGCGGCTCTATCATGTTTGTGTTGGAAACTTGTGTGTCAACAAGAATATCGTGATTACATATTAGGCAAAGGTGATAGTGATGGACGTTTCTCAAGAAATTGGAATATTTGGTACGTCAAAGCGTTTGCCAAGGACGGCTATTCAAAACTCAAGGATTTGGCAACCCTTATGGATAATAATCCAAAGCTAGCCAAAGAAATATGTGAAAAGCTCAATGAGATATCAAAAGCTTCAAACCTCGACGGAGGTCCTTGGAACCTTAATGGGGACGATGAAACCGACGGATGTCCACCATATCCATAGTTCAGAGTGCATATGCACATTTTAAAAAGAGCTTCAGGCTTTATCTAGAGGTACTTGTCCATATAGTTCAAACTATTCCTCTGCACTAAGGATTGGAGCTCCTCAATGCATTTGTCAAAATCCACCTGGTTCCCAAATAACGTATAAAGACGAGATTTCAGCAATAGAGCTTGGCCCAAGAGACCGGGCATGTCTTCTTTTCTTCCACGTTCTTCGCAAAGCTCTAACCATGGACCGATAGAATCGCGGCCCTCAGATGAATCTAGTGTTGCATTGACTTCATTTTTTGCTAGAAAATACAAGCAGATGTTCATGCTCATTAGAGCCCCTTTTTGTTCATAGATATTAAGTGCCTGTTCAAAATCGACCGCAGCGTCTGAGAAACTGCATTCGTGAAGAGACATTATTCCATTAACTAAGTATAACGCCGCAAGTTGTGATTCTAACCCAGATTTGAAAACGGAAGGTTGTATTTGTTCAATCAGATCTTTCGCTTCAGACATGTTTCCCAGATTAGCAAGAGACCAGGCCTGGTTGAGAATTGCTCTTGGTTTATGACTGGCACGATATTCTGCTTCAGCCATCCTACCCCATTCTAATCCTGCCTCTGAATTACCTACTAGATTGTACAAAGTTGACAGAGTGAGTGAAATAGCTCCACATGACATACCTGTAGGTGCACGTATATTTGAAATCTCTAAATTGTGCATAATAGCTGCATCATAATTGCCTCGAATAGCTTCAGTTTTTCCTAAATGAAATAACGAATTCGTCAGTCCAACTTTGTCACCCATTTCCTCCAACATACTGCATGATTTTCTCAGAAGCTCGTGGGACTCATTCATATTGCTTGTCTGAAGAATGAAGGACTTAGACCGATATAGATTTGCCAATCTATTTTGATCATCGTGCATCTTTGCAGATTCTATTGCTTGTTCGTACAGACTGAACGCATTTTTCATATCCCCTTCACGCTTGGACTTGAAAGCCAATGTATCAAGGAAACGAGAACGATACATATCGAGATCGGGATTATTCCTCAGATGCTCTTGAATATAGTCAGATGAAGCATCATCGTATACATTTCTGGGATAATCTAGAACTTCCGCTTCAAGTTTGATAAGATTCATTTCAACCAATAGCCACTCTTCAGAATCCAATTCTAGAAACTCATTAACAGAAGCAATTGCTTTTTGCAGATCATCAATCTTGCCTTGAAATGCACTACCTATGAATAAGTTTGGTCTAATCAATAGAAGATGTCCATATTTGTTTGCGATTCTGTCTAGACCATCAAAATCGAAAAGATTGGCAGCATGATGAACAGCAAGGAAAATCGCTAAATCGGGTGCATCTGCTTCACAGACTTCGTTATTGAGGGTTCTAACGAAATCTCCGTAGTTCACAGCACCTTTCATTATCCTCGCTATGATGGATTTAGTTTTAGAATCCATGAAAGGAAAATACATGCATATGGTACCCAGTGTTTTCATGTTGTCCGCAACCCGCTCATCAGGCGCCATTATACTATCTGATAACTGAAAAGAGTGTTTCGGAGCAGTTATTCATCATTGGATTCAAAGGTTTTAAATCAAAGTTAACCAATAGATTTGGGTAATCGCGTGGTTTGTTCATCAATAGTAAGTCCCCTGAAGAAGAGGTTGCCATATGACTAATTTAATGCCTGATGAAATTAAAGATGGAATCTCTGAATTGAGGAAAATAGACCCCGACATTGTATTTAGATATAATCCCAAAAAGGAAATGGTTGAACTACTTCGAGGGAACTTATCAGGTCCTCAAGAGGATGTGGAAAGTGATCCGAAATCTCTAGCCAAGAAATTCATTGACTCAAATCGAATTCTGTTTGGAAAAATCGATGTGTCCTCATTGTTGGTGTTAAGTAAGAGGGTTGACCAATTTGGCAAGACACATGTTTCTTTTCAGCAGATGCATGGGAAAGCATTTGTCTATGGATCAAGAATATCGGTCCACTTTACGACTGATGGAAAAGTTGTAATGGTGAATTCGACACTTACCTCAAAATTTGAGGCTCTACAATCTGGAGATATTTCTGAAGATGATGCCTTACAAATAGCAACCAGGCATGGAAAAGATGATTTTGAAATTTCCAAGACATTCAAATCCAGATTGGTTGTTATTGATGGCAGTAACATTTACCAAGATCATCTGGAGGAAAAGCAGTATCTGTGCTGGCAAATTCTTGTGATGGGAAAGAAAACTGGAAGTTGGTTTTATTTTATTGATTCAGTGGAAGGAT
>CAYMLT010000195.1:0-2352 GCA_964391265.1 uncultured archaeon | reverse complement strand
GTTCAGATTTAGCGGCATCCAAAGGGGCGGAACCGGATATTATTCATCAGGAACTTCCTTCATTTCAACCCCTGAGAGTGGTACATACAAATCCCTTGATAGTAAAACTTGTGCTAGCTGGTCTGTACCTCATGGACAAAATAATCCGATGATTCATACTTATGACGATGCAGGCCATACGTATGTATACAGGTGCCAATATCGTACCGATGCTGATGATATCTGGGGAGATGATCCCCCAATTCCAAGGCATGGTGATGAAAGACCATTGGTCGACGCACATCGATATGTGGGATACATACTTGAATATTGGTACTTCAATCACAAGCTCAATAGCTATGACGGAGTAGGCTCTGATGTATACATTCACGTACATAATGCGTGTAGAGAGATGAATCCTCCAAATAATTCATTTTGGCTATACAATGATTCTCAAATCTATTTGATGGATGGGGATAACATTGACTATGATTTCTTTTCAGCATTGGACATCATTGGACATGAGTTCACACATGGAGTTCAGGCATCATATCAAATTCTTCAAAATAGAAGAGGAGAGCCA
Source organism: uncultured archaeon (assembly GCA_964391265.1). GTDB lineage: Archaea > Asgardarchaeota > Thorarchaeia > Thorarchaeales > Thorarchaeaceae > MP5-2226. Next base: position 1,790 of record CAYMLT010000195.1, on the reverse strand, counting down.
TGCACAATAAATGAGGCAATAAGCGATCTCTTTGGAGTATTCGTTTCAAGGGCGTACCCCAGAGAAATCACATCACCATGGGAGGCCGGAAAACAAGCACATCTAACAGGAGATGGAAGGAGAATAATGGACCCTGCCCGGGATGCTACAGGGGCATTACGATTTAATGATAGAAATGATAATACAAAGTATGATAGTGCGAAACTTCAATTCTATCCAGATCACTATGACATTCGTTATTTGACCAATGATGGCTACCAATCACATATCAATTCACCAATCATCTCACACGCGTTCTATCTTATGTCAAATGGAGGTATGAATAGATATTCTGTCATCACTGTTCCGGGTATTGGAACTGGCCCAATTGAAACAATACTGTATCATGTTATCTCAAATGGATTGCTCACAGATAATTCAACATTTGCGGAATTCCGGGAAGCCGTGCTTCAAACATGCCTATCGATATATCCTGGAAATCTTAGCTATCTCTCAACTATCAAGGATGGATTTAGGGCGGTAGGCATTGGACCGGATTTCTACGTTCGTGATACTCTGGCAGATGTAGGTGAAGAACCTGGATGGCTATCCAGTATGAGTCCAGATATAATATGCAGAAGAAATCCTGCAGATGCAGCGACCCTAGCAATGATTGCCGATCCTGCAAACGGTGGACTGTCAGAGGATATTGAATTGGGACCATCGGACCATTATATCTACTTCAGAGTTTTCAATAGAGGGAATTTCAGCAGTGGCTGTACTTTCAGATTATTTATCTCTCCAGTATCATCATTTCCAACCCCTTCAACATGGACAGAAGTTGGTCATTATGATATTGCAGATATTGCGGCAGGAGGATTGTGGACCCCTCCTACAGTAAATGATTGCATTACTTTGGATTCAGCCATGATAACGGGATTAGGCATAGGACACTATTGCTTTATTGGAATTGTAGAAAGTACAGAAGACCCTGCTCCAAGTCGTCATCTTATTTCAGATAGAGCAACATTTCATGATTTCATAAGATCAAGCAATAATTATGCATGGAGAAACTGTAACATCATTGATGTCGAACCAGACGCGTCCGGCTTCTTTCCACCGATTCCAGATATGTTCAATATGGAGTACTTTGAAAATGGCGAAGAATATCGTGATTTGCTAATTGACACCAGTGATTTACCACCCACAGCGAAATTAGTCGTTCTTCTTCCTCGGAGGAGATTTCCAGAAACCGAATTCTTTGAGCTGCCCACCTGGAAAGAAAAGGACAAATCATTCAAGAAGATGATGGAAGATGGGAAAAGGATTTCAAAACGCTCACTAACTGAATTGGTTCGATTCAAAGAAATCAAACCATTGTTAGAAAAATGTAAGATAGAATATAATGAGGATTTTGAATTACCAATGCTGTTTGATGCAAGAAAGAGGATGCTATTGAGAAATATCTTTCTGAAGAATGGAGATTCAATGAAGGTCAAATTCCTCATCCAATTCCCAAAGAATACGAGTGGAATAAATGCCACACTTACTTTCAGTGAAATCTACAGAAATACTTCAATTGGCCAGGTGAATTACATCTACCGGCTAAAAGAGAGAAAGACATAGCGGAAGGCTCTCCTTATCATCGAGCTGAGTTAAATTATGAAAGGGAAACGAATCGTAAGAGTTCTGAGAGAAGGAGATTGGGAGAAGTTCACGGTCCTTGATCAATCCGCATTTCCTGAAGACAACATAGCAAAGGAGCAGTTTCTTAGTCGTATAGAGAAGGATGAAAACTTTGGACTTTTCAT
>CAYMLT010000194.1:0-6545 GCA_964391265.1 uncultured archaeon | reverse complement strand
CGATTATGTCACTACTGCCCATTCCAGCTGCGTGCTGTATAGCTCCGGAAATTCCAAGAGCAAAATAGAGCCTGGGTGAAACAGTTCGACCAGATTGGCCAACCTGTTGTGTTGGTGGAAGCCAGCCCAGGTCAACGATTGGTCGTGAACCTCCAACGGCCGCATCAAGCAATTTTGCTAGTTCTCTAGGCAGTTCAAGATTAGCTGGTTCCTTGATACCTCGACCGCTACAGACGACGATATCAGCCTCTTCAACTGCAATCGTCCCTTCTATGACTTCCGAAATCTTTTCCATGATTCGAGTACGAACCTGTACAGGGCTGATGGACATCTCAATCTTCTCTATCTCGCCAATTCTTGATGTGTCAGGCTCAGTTGGCTTGAAGACATTCGGTCGTACGGTAGACATCTGCGGACGAGTATACGGACAAAGTATCTCAGCCATGATGTTTCCACCAAATGCGGGACGTGTCTGAACTAACTGACGCTCGTCATCAATGTCGAGGCCAGTGCAGTCTGCTGTCAATCCCAGTTGGAGCCTAGCAGCAACACGTGGTGCGAGGTCTCTACCATTACTAGTAGCACCGTAAAGAACAATTGCGGGTTTTCTAGGTGAAATGAGAGATACTACTGCGATAGTAAATGCATCAGTGGTGTAATCTGCAAAGATCTTATCATCGACTACCAGAACCTTGTCTGCACCTTGATGGATTAGGGATTCAGCGAGGCCCTCGATTTCATGCCCTATCAATAGTGCTACAACATGCTCTCCTAGTTTGTCAGCAAGTTCGCGACCCTTAGTAACTAGCTCATATGAAACATTACGTAGTCGATTACCGTGGGTTTCACAAACAACCCAAACGTCCTTGTATTGAGCGATTGCTTCTTTATCGACAGTCTGACGCTCAATAAGGATAGCATCTGCTGGACAGACTTCCTCGCAGGATCCACAGAGGACGCACTTATCAAAATCGAACTTGACTTTATCATCATCCTTCTCAATAGCTCCAAAATTACATGCCTTGGGGCATAACATGCAGCCTGTGCATTTCTCTCTATCATAAATAAGACCCATCTCTAGATTGCCCCCTTCTGTAATAGGAACTCAACAAGCTTCTTCGCCGCTTCCTTTGGATCATCCGCTTCAATTTTAATGCCACCAGCCTTCTTAGTTGGCGGGAAGACCTTTCGAACAGTTGTAGGAGAGCCTTTGAGGCCAAGTCGGTCCTCATCGGTGCCCAACGATGCGGCATCAACGATCTCGAGAGGCTTCTTCTTGGCCTTCATAATACCCATAATGTTTGGCAAGCGTGGCTCATTCAGACCCTTTGTAGCGGTTATAAGAACAGGCATCTTTGCTCGAACAACATCATAGCCTTCATCAGTTTCTCTATGAGCGATTACATGCTTTCCGTTCTCATCAATCTCAAGCTTGCGTACGTAGCATATCTGTGGAATACGAAGAATTTCCGCAATCTCTGGTCCTACTTGTGCAGTATCACCATCGATAGCTTGTTTCCCACAAATTACAATATCATATTCCATTTTCTTGATCTGCTCTGCAAGTGTCAATGCTGTTACCCACGTATCAGCACCCGCAAAAACGCGATCAGTCATATGCACTGCTTTATCTGCGCCCATTGCCATTGCCTTATACAAGACATCGACAGCTTGTGGTGGACCCATAGTAATGACTGTCACTTCGCCTTCATACTTTTCCTTGAGTTTAATGGCCTCTTCAACAGCCAATTCATCAAATGGATTCAAGATGCTTGGAACTCCATCCCGAATCAGTGTTCCAGTTTCAGGGTTAACTTTTACCTCTGCAACCTCAGGAACTTGTTTCACAAGTACAATAATCTTCAAACCTGCACCACCGTTTAGTTACGAAATCTTCTCTTTGGGCAGATGATACCCATTATAAGGAATACGTATGTACCGCCCTAACAAAAAAGATTGGGCATATACACACTATTTATTTCTACATGTCTACCCAATCCTGCCCAAAAATGTATGCAATGCCTGAAAACTAGACAAATGTTTGAATAGGATTTTCTTCATATAAAAAGATGAGAATGTTATATTACGCAATCCTTTTATCTTAGCCACTAATGATAACGACTTAGAATTACAGACCAGTTGTGGTCATGTAATAATCCCACAACTAAACAGAGGTTTTGTAAATGGGCAAGGAAAAAATAATTGGTGCGTTAATATTCATCATAGCACTACTCGTGCTTGTATACTACACTTGGGGCCTGCTTTTACTCTACATCTTCCCAACTCTTGCAGATGTAGTTCCAGCAGGTTGGGAATGGCTACTGGCTCCCGATCCAATGATTCTCATCATATTGCCAATTTGGGCAGCTGCAGTGCTAATAATGATAATCGCTATGTGGATCGGCTGGACTATGCTTACAACTCCGGCACCTGAGCCACTTGAGGACTTTGATTTTGACGAAGAGTCCATTGAGCCTGAGAAGAAAGAAGAGTAAACCTCTATAATCTGTAAAATTGTTGATGATGGGCCTTCGGGCCCTTCCCACCAACTTCTCGTTTTCACTGTTTCAATTTGTGCAAGTATGCCATCTGCCATTCAATAACAATATCTCTCAATATTCTCAAGATTCTTATTGTAGAAGTGTGATTACTAGTCAGCTGGAAATTTGATAGGAGGCATCAAATGCAGACGCTGGCAGACCCGGGATTTTTAGCTGCTTGGTCCTTGCTCATCGGTATGGCGTGGCTTTTCGTAAGAGAGAGAGGGATAAAAGATAGACAGCTTTACACTGCCTGCATAGGAATCTGTGGGGTATTGCTTATTGTATGGCTATTAGGAACAGTCGTCTTTCTTTGGCAACCAACTGAACAATTTCAATATGGAGTGTTGTTTCAGGGTCTGAATTTCTTAATCCTAGTTCCGGTTGTTCTAATGGTAATAGATTTGATTTGGCAGATTCAGAAACTGAGAGCAATCCATCTCTAGGTAATAGAAATTGCATGATTGATGTGCTTAACACCCAAATCGCATAACTCATTGGCCCGATCCTGGGTTCTTGCTTCGGCAAAACATCTCCAAAGTGGTTCTGTTCCAGAAGGTCTGCAGAGAATCCAACCATCATCAAATACTATTTTTACACCATCCAAAGTGATTGTTTCATAATCCTTTGTGATAGTAAGAAGACTATCAAGTAGTTCGTTTTTCTTTTCCGCTGGCACTGGCACTTTTCTTTTTGCACTGAAATATAGAGGAAGGTCTGAAACGAGCACAGAGAGGCTCTTATTCTCCTTAACCATGATATCAGCAATTTGTGCAACGGTCATGGCACCATCTCGAACTGCTTGATGAGCGGGATAGAAGACACCACCATTCTCTTCTCCGCCAAGCTCGGCACCTATTTCCACAACACGGTGTGAAACAACAACGCTACCCACTTCAGTCCAGTCTATTTTTGCCCCAGCTTCATTAACAATATCCTCAATGAGTCTGCCGCTACTTACAGGTGTCACAAGAGTCGAACCAGGTATCTTGCTCAGAACGTGTTTGGCAATAATAGCAAAGGACTGATCCCCCCATAAGATTCGTCCAGTTTCGTCTACGAAGGTTGCTCGGTCAGCATCGCCATCATGAGCAATACCTAGATTAGCCCCCACTGACACAACAGCTTGTGACAAATCCTTTAGATTCTCAGGAATGGGTTCGGGGTTTCTACCTGGAAACATACCATCCATCTGTGAATTAATTGATATCACTTTACAACCCAGTTCACGCATTAAGATGGGAGTAACCAGTGAACCAACACTAGTTGCACCATCGACTACAACTGTAAGATTTCGCTTGCGTAGCAGATCAATATCGACATGGGTTTTAATTGCATCAATATAACGCCGCAAAGCAAGATCATCTTTGGTGACTGAGCCTATTTCATTCCAGGTGGCTATTCTGAATTCCTTGGAGAAATACATATCCTCGATTTTAGATTCTACTTCTCGGGTGACCTCAATACCACTGGAGCCCATCACCTTAATACCATTGAATTGTGGGGGGTTATGTGAAGCAGTAATCATAACGCCACCAACACAGTCTAGGAGTGGAATGTTGAATTGCAGCGTGGGAGTCGGCGCTGGGCCAATATCTATTAGAGAGCAGCCCGTTGAGAGGAGCCCAGCAGTTGCGGCACGCTGAAACATCTCACCACCCATACGAGAGTCCCTGGAAACCGCTATCATCCCTGGACCTAGAACAGTACCCACGGCTTTAGCAATATCAAGTATCATATCGACAGTAAAGCTTTCGTTGATGACTCCGCGGACTCCGTTGGTCCCGAAAATTTTGCCCATTCTAATCACTCCTTCAAAATGCAATGAGGTTAGAACTTAAGAGTTGTTATGAAATCGATGGATAGTGGTAAATCATGCCAATCTTCGGTCGAAAAAGAAACAATGATTATGAGCAAGCAGTACGACTACTTGCAGAAGGCCAAGTAGATGATGCAATTAGACAACTTAGAATCATAGTAGATGAGAATCCAAGTTTTACTAATGCGCTTACATCACTAGGAGTAGCAATGATTCAATCACTTGGTGAGAACAGGGAAGATGGGCAGACCATTGCTGAGGCTTTAGAATTTCTCGATCGCGCCGCTTCTACAAACCCAAAAGATCCAATCCCAGTATTCAACAAGGCCGTGTGTTTGCGAGAACTTGGAAGACTGAATGATGCAATAGCAGCTTTTGATCATGTTCTGGAACTTGAAGAGCGCTTTGCTTTGGCGATTCTGCACAAGGCTGAAATAAACTACGAGTTGGAAAACTACGAGGAGGCCGTTGATTTGGCAAGATTGGCGGCTATTCGGGACCCATCAACAACGGCAACTATGTCATGGGTAAGGGACGCAATGGAAAAGGCGGGGTTACTCGATGAAAACGGCAATCCGATCGATAAGCCAGAAGGTCAACCAAAGATGTTCTAAAGGCGAAACCTTAAATTCACATCCCAGCGAGTCAGGCCAGTTTTGACGGGAATTAACCATCTCCGTCTGCACCGTGTCAGGTGATTACATGTCACAGAAAGGCGAACCAATGTACAGAGGAATTCCGCTCTCAGAGCTTGCCAAGATGAATATGGACTCGCTCATTGAGTTGCTTCCCACACGTAGAAGAAGGACACTCAAGAGAGGACTACCTCCAAGACAGAAGAAGCTCCTCATGAATCTTAGAGCTGCTCGCAAGTCCCAGAGGAAGGGTAAGGAGGTCATTGTACGCACCCACTGCCGTGACATGGTTGTTCTCCCTGAGATGGTCGATCTCACTATTGCCGTTCATAATGGAAAGGACTTTCAGCGCGTCAAGATTCTCCCTCAAATGATTGGGCATGTGTTGGGCGAATTTTCTAGCCCTATGCGTAGGGTAAGTCACGGTAGTCCGGGGATAGGCGCAACTAAGAGCTCCGCATACGTCCCATTGAAATAGGATATGGTTTATTTGTTGAAAAGGGGCGTTATGAGCCCTTTTTCTCAAGATATTTTACACTTTATTGAGCGCGGGAAGTTTCCCATTGAACAACTTTTGCAGTTCAAACAAGTCGTCATAGGAAAGAGCGTACACCTTCTGAATGAATGAATTTAGAGCATCTTTTTCGTTCTCATAAGCCACTTCTAGGGATTTCTTCCCAAGCATCTTTCGTATCTCCAAAATTACCGAATTTCGAAATCGGAAAAGAGTTACCCTTATATTCGCAATAATAGAACAGAAATACGGTGTTTGTATCAACCAGTACAAGCACACAGTGGGCTATTCGACTAAGAATAGTAGGAGATAACGTAATGAAAAAAAAAATATACTAGTGATAGTAGTCATGCTAACTAGTCTCTTTATTGTGCCATTCTCGCAGCCAATAGCAAATCATGTTGTTGTGTTGATGTCGAATGATTCCAAAGTTAGTGCAGCAGGCGCGATAATGGAAACAGAAATGCCGGGTTCCATTGTAGTTGAATATGGGACTCCCGAATACTACCTAACAGTTTTCAGGGCCATAGGAGGAGTATCTTGGGTTTCGCATGGCTCAACTGAAGGAATTGAAATGGGAAACTCCGAGTTGGAGTGGGCTTCATTCGCAAGCACTATCAAGATGACTCCGTCATTGGATTTCATTGTTGCCTGCGAATCTGCAGCAATTTATCAATACGTGGAACGTGGTGAGGCCATTGCATTCCCGGGTGCAATCGACGCAGTATTATCAGCATTGATAGTATCCTATATGGTAACTGGATTCTCTCATATTCTACAAGATTTATCAAATCATGTAGATGCGCTTCTCAGTGGCGATGTACCAGTACAGCTTCTGTACTCATTTGATGATTTTGTCGTAATGCAAATGTCCTATTGGGAAGCAGGGTATTGGATTGCAATGATTATGTTGACTTTTGGAGCAATCCTATTCAATTATTACGCAGGTTTGCCTCTAGCACAAGCTGCCGCAGCCATTCTGCTTACATTTGGACATGCGGCAATCATCATTACTCTTGCATATTACGCGATGGGAC
>CAYMLT010000193.1:0-6562 GCA_964391265.1 uncultured archaeon | reverse complement strand
TGGACACGGGCTCGTAGTCTAGTCTGGATAGGGCGCTTGCCTTCGAAGTAAGATGTCCCAGGTTCAAATCCTGGCGGGCCCGCCACTTACTTTCTGATATATCCATCGAAGGCTGGCATCATTCATTTTCTGTTGGACTCTTGATTTTGAAATCAAGAGGGCCGCCCAGGAATGACACTGGGTTCGATTTGTTGAACTTCAAGTATGTTTCGAGCTGCATTTACATCTGCATGAATGGAGAGATTACAACTTTCACAGTAGAAGTATTCTCCACCTTTTACTTCTTCAGTTGTATTTCCCTTTCTAACTCGAATACCCATTTTTCCACATTGATGACACTTTTGAGATGTCCATGCGGGATTTATTATCCAAATCCTGCCTTGCCTATGACCAAGTAACATACGGCGATAGGTTACACCTTCGATTATCTGTCCCCATAAGTTAGACGGTAATGGTTCGAACTCCTCAACAGTTCTACTCAATTTCCCTACAGTTCCATTATGGAAAGAGGAGCAATGTTAAACATTTTGGATTCATTTCCATATCTTTATTGATGGGTTATTAGTCCCAGAGAGAAAAGCACCCTGTATTTACTAGAGGAGACTGTATGACATTGATTTATACGAATATGAGATAAGATACTGAATTCGTCCTTATGTGCTAGTATCTTTACTTTGCTTTGACAACTACAACAGTCCAGCGTCCTGTTTTTCGGTAAGCTGTTAGATGTACTGCCCGACCACGTCCGCAATTTCTTGTTGCATTAATCAAGGCAACAGCAAGCTGTGATGCTTGTGCTGCATTTAGCTGAAGAGCTATAGTTTCTGCTTCGCTTTCTACTGGATAGATTCGTTTGTATTTTCCACTTGGAGCGATTGATTCGACAATCTCTGGCAATTCTTAGACTCCTCCATAGTTCATATTCATCATTCACTTATTTTTCAGTCTTTCACTTTTAGAAGCGAATTGGTATAGTAAGAAATAATACAAAACCCAACATCCTCAAGATGATTTTAAATCGCTTTCTTGGTAAGGAGGAGGCCCGTGGTTTGAGATTCATTTCTTTTATGTTCTTAAGGACTTCTGTAGAGTCACGAAGAAAGTGGCGGGCCCGGTGAGATTTGAACTCACGGAAACCAACTTTCTCCCTATATTTTCAAGATAGGAGGCTGGTGCCCTATCCTGGCTAGGCAACGGGCCCACAATTCAGCCGATGGCTCGACTTTCTTGTTAAAGCTTTCTGGCTCTACTGAGCTACTTTCGCGGTGATTTTTGCACCTTCTTCCATTGCATCTACAATCATACTACCCTGTCTGGTCTTAATGCGGATTGAGCTCTCGCCATTTCGTCCGACAACAGTTGTTGTGAGATAGACATCATCGGCAAAGATTTCCAATCGCTGTTTCGCATACTTTCGACCAACATCTAGTGTGACTTTCTTCTGAGAATAGCTTGCAGATACGGGAACAACTTCTCCAGGTCTGCCTCGTCGGGGCGCCGTCTGGCCTCCTCGTAGAGTGGGCTTTGCACCTCCTCGTACCGGTACCACCACTTTCTCGCCTCCAAAGGAGAAAATTTCATACTCGAGAACACCAATCTCGAAATCTCTCACTTCAACAACAGGTCTTGCTAGATCCCTCTGGGAGCTGCTCATACCTGTTGGTAGTTTCACCTTCAAAGTCAGTGATGCAACTTTTGCAACACGACCAGCCTCTATGTGAATGACTGTGTCAACAGTACTTGGGAGCTGGCCAAGCTCAACCCTACCTCTCAAAATCAATCGTTGGATTGCATCTATTGATGAACCTGCATGCACCACGCCGACCATTCCTACACCAGCAGATCTAAGATCAGAGAATGCCTCGAAATCGCTGTCCTTTCTCAGCTCATCATAGATGACATAGTCAGGTCGTACTAATAACAGAATGTCTGCAGCCTTTTCCATACTTCCATCAAGCGGCGAGTATTGAACAATTTCCTCTGAAACTTGAAGGTCTCTTGGTTGTTCTAGGGTCTTCACAACATTATCCTTCTTACTGTAGAATTCTGCAAGAGCTGCCGAAAACGTACTCTTTCCAGATCCTGGAGACCCCGTTACTAGAATTCCTTCAGCTCTGGATTCAAGGCGATTCGTCAGCTTAGGACTTAGTTCGTAATCATCCAGTGAGAGCTTCGTTATAGGGCGAATTGCCGATATCTCATATTTGTCAGCAAATGGAGGCATTGCAATTGCTATCCGCATATTCCTAAGTTGCACTACAGCTGCTCCATCTTCCTCAATCTCCATGAATGACGATCTGTCCATTCGCGCACTCTCAATAATTGCACTACCCATTATTTCAAGCTCTTCAAGTGTGAGAATACGCTCTGATAGTGTGACAAGAGTCCAATCACCGGGTGCTCCACGTTTTGCCCGAGGAGGGTTGTTTTCTACCAGATGTACACTCATTGTTTTTTCATCAAAGAAAGCGTCTAGCTTGACTATTTCTTCATCCTCACTTATCCAATCATCGTTATCAGTCATTGTTTGAATTCCCTCCGAGGTCGCGGAGTGTTACCCGAGCTACTCGGTAGTAATTAACTTCGCCATTCTGGTCTACTAACGCAAATAGCAAGGTTTTGCGGGATGTTGAAGCTGTTTCTGTTACTGTATCAAGGTCATGGAGAGATATTGGAACCCCCTCTTTCAGCACATATATCAGCTGATTGGCAGTGGCAGCTCCAGGCCGCTCGCCACGAGAGTAGACCCGAAATCCAATACCACCGCCAAACCCCTGTCGAACTGCATACCCTCTACTTCTCAAATCGCGAAACACAAGATATCTGACCCATAGATCAGGGTCTTCTTCAATCATTTCTTTTATTACAAATGCCGAATCAACTATTGTACCATCGGATTTTGCCAGAATAATTCGCTTTCGTTCGAGTAGATGTAAAACTTCAACTGGTTCGATTTCAAGTCGGCCATCTTCTAGTCTATTACCATAGAATCCTTGCTGAGATATTCTATCTGCCGATTCACTAGCAACGTAGCCCTTTTTCTGTTCGAACACTGCATCGGAAGGTTCCTCTTCGGGTTCCTCAAGTTCGATGATGATGTCATCAAGCTCGTCCGCTGGTTCTAATGGAAATTCTGGGCTCCTATCATCTTGATCGGACAACTTGTTATCGCCTACTCAATGTAGGCCCAGTGTTGACTTGTGAAAAACTCTTCGACGTGTCCAATAGCAAGAACTATAGCCATGTGATAGAGGCGGACGAGTGTGAGCGACTCCGATATTATCCGACAATTGAGCGATTTTATCTCTGGTGCAAGCCGAATCGCCATACTGGGAATCGGAAATGATCTCAGAACTGATGATGGGGTGGGACTTTTCATCGTTCAAAAACTAAAGACCAAACACCCCAATGTCTTCATCGAAAATGTGGGGTCAGTTCCCGAAGCATTTGCTCGACCCTTGGCAGAGTTTGGTGCAGAGAGGGTCATAATGGTCGATGCTGCAGATATGCGTAAACCTGTTGGTCATATGCAGCTTGTCACGAAGGATCGTATTGGGGGTGTTGCCATTAGTACACATAGTATGCCTCTTTCATTCTTGATGCAGTATCTTGAAGATCAAACAGGCGGAAAGACGATCCTTCTGGGAGTCCAACCTCAGAGTATTGTGTTTGGCGAAGGCCTAACTCCGGTTGTTGAGGAGGTTTCGCGGAAGCTTATTAGCGAGATTGATTCTATGCTGAAAAGCCACCTGCGAGGTCTGAAGGATGTATCGAACGATTGAATGGCTTGATGATAGCAACAGAGTACGACTTGTGGATCAGCTTAAGCTTCCCTTGGAAACTGATTGGATTGTTACTGATAGCCATGAAAGAATGGCGAGAGCTATCAAGATAATGGAGATTAGAGGGGCCCCAGCAATAGGTGCTGCTGCTGGAATGGGCATGGCACTCGCAGCAATTGAAAGCAAGGCTAATAGTAAGGATGATTTGATTGCATTCTTGGAAAAAGCAGCTGTGACCTTGAATACTAGACCGACGGCGGTGAATCTCACTTGGGCTACTGCTCGTATGCTTGGTGTTGCGAAAGCCACAGAAGATACTGTTGAAGAGATAGTCAAAGTTCTGATTGAGGAAGGAAAGGAGATTGCAGAAGAAGATGTTCGTATGTGTAGAAGCTTGGGCGAGCATGCCTTGGAAGTAATCAAGCCAGGGTACACAATTCAGACCATATGTAATGCAGGATCCCTTGCAACTGTATACTGGGGTACTGTTGGTGCTGTGGTACGAGTGGCACACGAAAAATATGGTGGTGATATCAAGGTCTATGCTGCAGAAACTCGGCCTCGCCAACAGGGTGCAAAGCTTACCGTCTATGAGTTTATGGAAGATGGTATTGATACCACTCTAATCACTGATGGAATGATTGGGACTGTATTCAGAGAGGGAAGAGTTGACTGTTGTGTAGTAGGAGCGGATAGAATCTTACGTACGGGTCATGTTATCAATAAAATTGGAACATATACTATGGCTATCACTGCAAAGTATCACAACATTCCCTTCTATAGCGTGGCACCCATATCCACAGTTGATATGGTTACTGACCCTGAAGATGTGGTGATAGAGGAAAGGGATCCAGATGAAATACGGGTCATTAATGGGAAACCTGTAACAGTTCCCACAGCAAAGGTATACAATCCAGCTTTCGATATGACGCCCCCAGAACTTGTCACTGCAATCATTACTGACAAGGGTGTTGTAAAATCACCTACTGAGGAAAAAATGCGTGCTATGTACGACAAGTAAGTGTGTTTTTGATTGGACTAATGATTCTTGGAGTGTGAAGCAATTTGGCTATCCTACTACCCGATTCAATATTGGTGATTCTCAGCATGAAATGATGTTGGATGAGAACACTACCGAAGTGAATCTCCGAGAGAGAGGAATTTCCGCCATTGATTTTTCGGAATTATCAGATTGTACGAGTCTTGAACGTCTCAGTTTATCACGAAACGAATTGTCGGACATTAGCTCAATTCCTTTTGATAAACTAAGGAAACTGAAGCTATTGACTCTAAACCACAATAGGTTAGAGGGGTTTGATTTTTCCCAGTTAAAAGATCTTGAACAACTCAAGGTAATTTCGCTCTCGTACAATCCTCTTGGTGATATTGACATTTCTCCATTAAGTAAGCATACTTCTTTGCTAGTCGTTAGACTTACAAAGACTGGACGCAAGAATGTGGATCTTTCTTTTGCGCGAAGCTGTCCAAATTTGAGAGAATTTTCTGTTGCATTCAATGAAATAGAATCAGTTAGTCTATTGCCAATAGGGAATTGTCTGCATCTTGAAACGCTTTTACTCAACAGAAACCATCTTTGTGAAATTGACTTAAACCCTCTAAGCAAACTTTCTCAACTTAAAACTCTGAATTTGAGCGACAATGAATTGACTGATATTAATCTGGAATCATTATCATCCTGTTTTGGTCTATATTCTCTGGATTTGTTCAAAAATCAGCTGAAATCTATCAATTTGCATCCTCTTCACAGCCTTTCAAATCTAAGGGGAATTGATTTGAGAGGGAATAATCTCAGCAGCATTGACTTGACGAGTGTTCGGAGTCGGGATAAAATGTTTCATATTGACCTCAGAGATAACCCGCTTACGGAAGTATTGGATGTTCCAGGTGGAGGTAGAGCACGATATCTCCTTGGTAACGAGAATTAGAAACAATAATGGAACAAAGTCAATGTTTATCTGTGGCTCCAAGAACACTAGAATAGAGAGGGATTCTACTGTGCCTAGCTGTGAATTATGTGGCAGAAACATGAAAGGTCAGGGTCGTAATGTTACGATTGAAGGCGCTTCAATGAACGTTTGTCCTCAATGTGCAAGCAAGTTTGGCGGCCAATCATCATCATCTTCAGGTCGACCGACCTATGACAAGCCCAGCCGTCCATCGTGGGTGGGTGGTCCGGATCCCAGATCTGCACCTTCACGTCCGCGAAATGTTCCGCGTGCTCCTGGACCAAGTAGGCCAAAGCCGAAACCAATAGCCACTGGTCCGCTGTTGGACGATATGGACCTCATCGAAGACTATTCACTCGTGATTCGTTCTGCGCGTCAAAAGAAGAAATTGAGCCAAGAAGAACTTGCACAAAAAGTTGGCGAGAGAGTCACCACACTTCAGTCAATTGAATCAGGAAGACTGAAGCCTACTCGGAAGGCAATTCGAGGACTTGAACGTGAACTTGGGATTTCACTACTCGAGCCAATGGGTACAGTTCCACTGAAAACCAGCCGAGCGAAGAGTGAGGGTGGACCAACTCTTGGGGACATTGTCAAAGTGAAAAGGAAAAAATCGCAAAAGAGCGAAGAGTGAGTAATTCAAATACATAGCTCAAAGAACAGCTCTTAAATAGTATAGGAGTGAATACTATTATAGGTGTAAATTTCTCAGCTTAGGTCTATTGACGCTCAGCGAGTTCAGTTGATTATCTATCTATTACCAATAGGGTGAATGCTACAAATGGCACAAACTAGCTTTAACACAGACCTCTT
>CAYMLT010000192.1:0-6582 GCA_964391265.1 uncultured archaeon | reverse complement strand
CAGGGATAGAAGTAGGAATCAGAAAGCACTTTGTGCATGTCACATTATCTCTTGCTTGGAAAAAGCCTGATTCCAAGGGAGGCAGTAGCGATGACTGATGAAGTGATGACTAGAGAAGATATTCTAGACAATCTTGTCAATGCGATAGCATTGCATGAGCAAATTAGTTCGCTTATTGGAAAGAGGTTATGTGAAGACTGCCAATCGCCAGAAGAAGAATGGGAGGAAAAGAGGAAGAAGATCACCGCTAATCTCAAGGCTTTGATGAGCAAATACTCATTTGCGAGGAGGCTTCCCAGAACAGAACTTGGCGTCGCAGCGTTATCCATACTTAACTACATCATTAAGATTCAGCATACATTCGCCCAAATCATTGTAATGATTGATATGATAAAAGGCGAATCTTTTGGAGAAGTATACATGGATTCGATGAACTCCATTTCTTCAAAGATGCATGAACAAATCTCGACCCTCAGGAAGTTGGCTGAAGAACAGAAGAGTAACCCCGAAATCGCACTTGCACATCTGAATTCAATTGTGAAATTAGAAAGACAAATCGATGAAGATAATATTGTCATCTGCAGACAAATCTCCGTCAATACCGAAGGAGAAACAGGGTATACTTGCTATGTGATGAGAAAAATCGTGAGTGAGTTAGAACATATCTCAGATTACATCAAGGTAGCCGCTGAAATAATAGTTGACATCTGAGGTGTTTTTCTTGGCAATCGAGCTTCCTATTGTAGCAGCAATTCTGATTGGTGGAGCCGCTCTAGCAAAGATTGCAGAACAATACAAGTTCCCTTCTCCAATTTTTCTAATCATCGCAGGAATCATTCTAGGAGTCTTTATTCCCAGTGAAGATTTGGTAGCGGGTATCGGGATTGATTTCATCGCTCAGCTAACTTTGGCGTGTGTCCTTTTCTATGCAGGATTGACAATGAATCTCAAGGAGCTTCGGCTTTCGATAAAATCGGTAATGCTTCTGGCAACTCTAGGTGTTGCACTAACAGCAATTATAGCTGGAGTAACAATTTCCTTGTTACAGGGATTAGGAATTGGCTTGACAGCGGCACTCCTCATCGGAGCTATTCTATCACCCACAGACCCCGCTGCCCTCTTTTCAGTTTTAGAATCAGGAGGTGTTCGGGTTAAGAGAAAAGTATTCTCAATTCTTGAGGGAGAAGCTGTCTTCAATGATGCAACTGCAGTCATTCTTGTTATCACTGTATTTCTGCCATTGGTTGTAACAAGTGATGAATTAAATTGGGGAATTGTAATTGTTCAATTCTTCTCAAGTATGGGATTAGGCGTAGTAATAGGATTGGGTGTTGCATACATTATGGGCTTAATTATTCTGAGTCCCGTGGGTGAAACAAACGCATCGGTTCTTACAGCGACAACACCTATACTTGCATATGGATTGGGAGAAATCTTTGCAGTTGTGGGTATTCATCCCGGAGCTCTAGCGGCAGTTTTTGCCGGTCTTTTCATGGCAAATGCGAAAAGGGTTGGATTGCAGCCTCTGCCCCAAAAGTCCATGAGAGGAGTAATGAAGAATGTTTCTTTTGCGTTTGAGATAGTAGTATTCATACTGCTAGGTTGGACACTGAATACAGCTTTCATTCTTGAACATACCGATATCATACTTGCTGGAGCTGTTATTGCAATACTTGTTATATTTGTTGCAAGACCGGCTGCAGTTTTTCTGGTAACGTCTCCGGATAGATCGATGACTTGGCGTCACCGGTTCTTTGTAAGCTGGGCGGGAGTTAAGGGAGTAGCAAGTGCTGCACTGGCGGCGATTGCAGTTGCGCTCATATTAGCTTCTACCACAATTCAGAACGGTCTGTTTCTATCTGAACAGATCAATGCAATCATTTTCATTGTACTAATGATCAGTCTATCCGTTCAAGGAATTACAACACCTTTCTTGGCATCGCGTCTTAACTTGGTTGAAGAGGAAGACGCAGCAGGAGAAATAACAGCTCAGAGAGATGCTACTAGGCATACCCTCCTGCATCTTGTAGATAGATATACAGAAGGCAATGTTGATGCTTCACTCTATATTCGCCTTAAATCCGAACTTGAAGAGGAAATCTTTACACTTGAAGATGAACTCAGAAAAGTTGTTTCGGAGAGGCGAGCGCAGGTAAGAGAACTTGAAGTCCGAGAGGACTTATTCAAGACTAAATTGGATTACTTCCATAAGCAGTATGAGTTAGGAAGAATCTCGAATACGATACTTGAGGAGAAGAAGATCGAGATTGAAGCTGAGATATCAGAGATTTCGAATCTCAAAAGATATTTGAGGACAGGAAAAGAATCGGCATCATATGAAAACTAGAGCTGAGCCTTCCTGTAAACATCGGGAATACGTAATCCAGTTTTTCCACTGAATACGTCCCTTAGCAAATCAAAGTGTTCATCAAGATCCTTCAGTAGTTTCTCCAGTTCATTGGTTTCAATGTTCGGCTCAGCAGTCCAAATTGTCAGGTAATTGCTGATGACGCCAACATCAATTCCACTATCTTCTAAATCGCGAAATATGGTTATCTTAACCAAGAACTCTGCTTCGAACATATTCAGAATGTCGTGAACGCTCAAAATAATCAAATCAAGAAAACCAACCAGATCCTCAAGATCTGGGGACTCTTCCAAACTACCCCTCAGAGATTCATTGAAGGTCTGCATAGTGGATGCACGCTGGCGTAGGGTTTCAAACATCTTCATGAGCTTGGTAAAATCCTTGATACTGGTCTCTAGAGATGGGACGAGGCGATCGAATAAGTTGACTAGAAGCTTGCCTCTCGTGTTTTCTCGGATATTTTGGTAGCTATCTAATTTTCCCACTGGACCATCCAGATGTTCAAGCTGAACAAGAGTGTTTGTTACCGCTTGGATAGCTTTGACAGAATTGCGTTGTATCTTTGACCAGCGCTCGACAAAGCTATCAATGCCATCACGAAGGTCCTCAAGGGTGTCGAGCTCTCGATTCATCGTAGCAATCCACTCAAAGATGAATTCTTTTTACTGTTTATAACTCATTCTCAGAGGGCAGTGCTTCACGAATTCGATAAGATTAGGAGATTTTCGAGGTGTCGACTTTCCTTGTTCGTCCAAATGCCACCTTCAATGCGTCCACACTACTCGTTGCCAAACCAACAATATCACCAGTAAAGAGTGATACCAGTACCTGTGCAGCTTTTGCCGGAGCATCGGTTCTCTTCTGAATAGAATCCACCTCAGATGAGAATTTGTGCCACAACCCATCAATTGTCCCTCGCTCAACAACGCCTTCTTCCTCAAGAGCCTTGACAAGGTTCTTGCCTACGAGACCTTCCTCACTAAAGCCACACACAATATCAAGAATTTCCTTGGCATCTTTATCATCCTTTGACCGATCCATTAGACCAACAAATGAAGCGGTGGTATGTTGTACCGTTTCAAGTAACTCAATTAATCTTGCTTTCTGGAGAGGCTCCAAATCAGATACCAAGGTCTCATCAATGGTCCTCTCTATTTTTCCAAAATCCACGAATGACAAATCCTTGAATCTGAGTTTCTCATCTCCGTATTCATAGCCCTCTAGAATCAGCTTTCGTGTGGATTCCGACGTTGCTAACTTGAGTACTGAGTCAACAGTCTTCTTATTCCACGCAGGACCCAAATTAGCGAGAAACGATGTGAAACTCGGAAAGAGCATTCGAAGTGTCAAACGGAGTCGATTGCGTGTCTTTTTAGTTGTCAAGTTTATACTAGATGCTTCTTCACTCTTCATCAAGAGAGAGTATTCTATTGCCCGTTTCCAAGCTGGCTCCAATGATGTATCCACAATTGAAAGCGCTAGGGCGGAACTGAAATCAGTCATGTAGGCAGTTTGTACTTCATCTGTCAATTCGACATCTTCTGTCTTCTGCCTATCAAGAAGAGAAGCTGCATGATTCATGATGAGAAGAAGATCCATCTCTGTTGGCTCCTGACCACTCGATGCCAAGAGACCTAATCCCTCCAATATTCGAGTCGCGAAATGATAGGTTACACCTGACCGAAAGGCCGCCTCACCAAGTTCAGTGAGCTGGTAATCGCCCGCCTCATTTTCTTTAACAAGAACATATGGCTCTTTCATCATTTTCTTTATTGCTACTGACGTTGATCCCTTCTTGAAGAAGGCGGATAGTTTCTCTGAGATTTCGCTTCGTTCTTCTTCAGTCGTAAGCAAACCATGACCAATGAATCCTATCAGAATGGAACTCAAGTTGGATTCATCAATGAACCTAAGAGGCATCCGAGGGGAGTTGTAGACACGACGAAGCTCACCGACATCTTCTATCGTTTTCGTGAAGACCGTGCATACTCCAGGTCTGATACGTCCTCGTCGGAGCTTAATAGCCCTAGCCATCATGGATTGCCGAAATACCTCATCCATTCCGGGAGACTCCATCACTACATGCGATACGGGGGCTGTGATTCCGTAAGCTAGTGCCTCACTGCCAAATATGAACCGCAGATATCCGCGTCTCATGGCCCACTCAATGAACCATCTTTCCGAATTCGACATCAGCCCATGATAAATTCCAATACCATCGCAAAGAAAGTGTGACATTGGATACCCAATTGCATCAAGGATTGAACTAATTCTACTCAGTCGTTCCTTGATGAGATGATCAATATCATAGGATATTGCAGCAGCTAGTTCAGCACCATGCTCTTCGGTGAAGGTGCCTATATTGTCAATAGGCGTCATGTACACTAAGGTTCTAACACCATCATCAGCAAGATTTTGGAGATGTTCCAAAAGCTCCGAATTCTTCTCCTTTTTTGATGCATAACGAACCATCTTGATTTCAGGAGGGTCGTACGTTCGCTCATCAAGAACTAGTTTCACGCCAAAATATGGCTCAAGCCTTTCTGGTTCTTCGAATTCTGCAGATAGCACAAGCATTCTTGGAGCTGGTGATACCTTTTCTCGAAGGAACGTTGCGACCTCGAAAATTCTAAGTCCCCTGATAGGATCGTGTAGAATTGCGTGAACATCATCCAGAACAGATGCCACAATTTCTCGGGAGAGAAGCCATTCTCTAGTTTCTTTGTACCGAATGAATTCCAATAGAGCATCAGGAGTTGCGATGAGAATATTTGGTGCAGCACCCTTGGAAAGGCGCTGAACGATATCTGATTCTGCAACTCCGCGGAAAACAACTAGAGGTCTAAGAAACCAACCAAAGTACCGTGAAATTGTTGCGGCAGTTTCTCTTGCAGAAGCATGGAATGGAGCAACTATAATGGCAAGAGAATTGTCTTCTCCAGATGCTGCGCTCTGATTTGCACATATCTTTTTGTACATCTCATTTGCAGCAAAGAGAATCCCAGCAAATGTCTTACCGGTCCTCGATTGGGACATCAGTGCAATATTCTCCGAGCCTTTGTAAAGACCAGCCTTTTGGGCTAACTGCTGAACATCATTAAGATCCTGAATTCCAAGTGCACGCAGCACGCGTACAAGTGATGGCTCAAGTGTTTCCATGGCGAACCTACTCTCCGACACGCTGGAAAAACCAGTATAGGGTAATAAAGATACACACTCAAGACCATAATGGATCAGAGGTTTCATGATGTTCCTCAGCGCAAGCGTACTCCTTAGTCAGAGAAATATTGGCCCATCAACAACAACTATTTCAGTGTAAGGAGAAATCATCCCACTGAGAGGGTTCAAAATTAGCAATTTGGAATCTAGATTGGAACGCATCGAGAATGATATACAATTGTTGAAAAAGGTAATCGTGATTCTAGTCATCTTCGCTATAGGGTCCATACTCTATACAATCTACCAGATATTTCCTTCATCTAGGTTTCCTATCATGGTTGCGGCAATAGCATCAATTGGCACGTTGATATGCGCATATATCTGCTGTTATTGGATAACACCAACTCAAGAATAGGGCGACCTGTCCGAAGGTTTTGAAGAAAGAGTCTACCCTTCATTCATCCCACGTATCAATATGCTAGATGATGACTTCTGTTTTGAAAGCAGGTCTCTTAAGAGTCATCACACCATCGGGAAATCGTTTGAGTAGATTGTAAGAGGCACATCGGGAGATATACTCCTTCTGAGCGATTGAAACACCAGCATCTTCTTTTCTTGCTATTCGGAGGTGCTTTCCTCAGGATGAGATAGGTTCTTGAGCCTAGTTTCTAGAATAGGATGTGATATCAAGAATTCAAGCCGCTTGCCAATATTGGCGTAGACTACAGTGTGCGCGACCATCTTGCTAAGGGCTGACGAAATTACACTTGTCCCGACGAGAGATGCAGAAAACAAATCTGCTTCAGATTCCCATCTTCTTGTAAGCCAGGGAAGTACTAGCATAGGAATCACCAAAATCAGACTAAATAGAAACAGGAGAAAAAGTGCACTCTGAATATCTGTAAGGGTTGAAACAAAATCGAGAGCAATTGATGCGGATGCCAAATTAACGAGAAGTATCGGAGAAAAGAAGATCGCCAAAAGAATCTTGGGAAAATGCCCGTAGCGAACGTGACCCAATTCGTGTGCAGCCACAGCTGCCATTTCGTCTTCAT
>CAYMLT010000191.1:0-6611 GCA_964391265.1 uncultured archaeon | reverse complement strand
AAGATACTTATCGTAACATGTTTTCTGGCACTATTTGTTGCTGGTGCTTCGTCTGCATTAGCTTTACCATCATACAATACTAATTGTAGTGGGTGCCATACAAACACGAGCGTGTTGACGCTGACCTCAAACGCCACTGGAATAGTAGATGCCGTTGTTGGCGTTCCCTTCGTTCTTACCTTAAACGGAGCTGAGGGAGTTGAGGCATTGAAGATTGTAAGCGCATTGGAGAATAACGATCAGTTCACGTTTTCCCAAGCACTAGTGGAAGATAATAGCAATGGCGATACCAATACAGATGAAGGAGTAATTAGCATAGATGAAACTGTTACACCTTTGGCAGCTGGCACTTTCACTATTAGAATCTGGGTGGCAGCAGCTTCTCAGCTCTCTAAGAGTCTGGACATCTCAGTGGATGTAGCAGAAAATACTGACACCACGTTCACGACAACTCCAACGTCAACAACAACACCAACTGAAACGACAACTGATCCAATTGAAACTTGGCAGACATTGATATATCTTCTAAATCCAATAGTCGCAGTGATGCTTGTTGTTTTTGCGGTGGTCATTTTAAAGAGGAATAAGTAGGTGATATGAAATGGCATTACATCCAGTTTTTGTACACTTTCATACAGGAATTCTGACCGTTATAGCGGCACTTGCAATATTCAATCTCATTATGAGACTAGTCTTCAGAGAGGGAATCCGAACTCCTGGAACCAGAATGGCAAAAATATTCCATGAGTTTGATATTTTCATTTATTGGGGCTGCATCATTGGACTCATAGGTCTCGTAGTTGGGGCAGTCACAGGGTTTATGGACTGGCCGATGGATGTGCTTCTTGATAATCCATACATGCGATTCAAGATTCTTTGGTCGACAATTACAATGCAGATCTACGTATTCCTTGTTTTCATCCGTACTAAAGTTGGAGACAAGATTTGGGATAGCACATCTGGATTTCTAATATACGGCATCCTCGTTATTATTGGAGGTGCTCTAATAATGCTAATGGGCGCAATGGGAGGCATAGCTGTCTACAACACATCGATACTTGAGCCAGTACTAGATTGGCTAGGACTGCCTTGGCCATAAAGGGGAATCAGAAATGGGATCCAAAACTTTTGAGAAGCTTAGGGAAGAGGGTCTTGATGCAGAAACCCTGATCTGTGCCAGATGTGGTTTTTGCACATTTGTCTGCCCAGCTTACAACGATACATTATGGGATTCACAATCTCCTAGAGGCAAGCTGTATCAGCTTAGGGAGCTCGTCAAGGAGAATAAACCTATACCAGTAGATTTTGCGGAGAGGATTTTCAAATGCACCCTTTGTGGTGCATGCCAGGAGATTTGTCAAACAAACATTCCCCTCCTTCGTTTCTGGCAACAGATACGTCACGAGGTCAATCAACTGGGAGAATGGCCGGAGATTGTTAAATTCCTTGATACATCAATTCAGAATAGCAAGAACATTATGGACCTTGACCAAGAAGACAGATTACTTTGGACCGACATGGTTGATGACCTTACTGAGGGCCGAGTAGGGGCTCAAGCAAAGATAGCATACTTTGCTGGATGCAATATTTCATTCAAGGGAACATTGGCATCAATGGGAGAGAACACAATCAAGCTCTTTAATCATTTGGGAATTGATTATACAATTCTAGGGGAAGAGGAATATTGCTGTGGAAACCCATACTTCGTCGGTGGAGAATGGGATAAGGCAAAGGAATTGGCTGAGCATCACCTATCTGAGCTGCGAAGGTTAGGAGTTGAAACTGTAGTGTTCAATTGTCCTGGCTGTCATAGAGCATTCTCAGAAGAGTATGCACATATGCTTGGCCATGATGCAATTGCAGGGATTGAGTTTCTCACATATTCGCAATTCGTTGCAAGAATGCTCAGAGAGGGCAAACTCAACTTCACAGATTCCTTTGTATCAAGAAATGATAACATTGTTGCATGGCATGATCCATGTGAACTTGGCAGACACCAAAACATCTACGATGATGCCCGAGAGGTGTTGAATGCAATACCGGGACTAGAGCTACGAGAAATGAAACATTCTAGGAACAAGGCTGATTGCTGTGGCGGCGGTGGACTTCTCAAAGGAACAAATCCCATGATGTCTGTAAGAATTTCTGCTCGCCGAGTTGAATCTGCTGAAAAAACGGGCGCAAGCGTATTGGCAAGCGAGTGTCCTTCATGCACAATGTCATTCATGGATGGCATAGAAAGCAGAAAATCGGAGATGAAATTCAAAGATCTCTCTCAGATTGTATTGGAGGCGCTTGGTATCCAATAGGTGGTTATCATGTTACGAGAGAAACAACTTGTAGAACTCGCAGATATTATCGGTGAAGAACATTTCTCTGCAGAGGGGTATATGAGAAAGCTCTACTCACATGATGTAGGCGCATTGCCAGGTTTGGTCAATGATATCCTGAAGACAAACGCAGATGCAGTCGCCCAGCCGAAATCCTCTGAGATAGTATCCAATCTTCTGAAATATTGTCTAAAGGAGAAGATACCTATTGTGCCCAGAGGGCATGGTACATCAGGGTACGGAGGAGCACTTCCAACGAAGGCGGGACTAGCCGTCGAGATGACTCAGATGAATCAGATCTATGAAATAGACCGAAGAAATATGACAGTCGAGGTTGGCGCAGGAATCATCTGGGGAAAACTCCTTGAAGACCTTGAGGATGAAGGTTTAACCATTCGAGCGTATCCATCAAGTGCGCCTTCAAGCACTGTTGGGGGATGGGTAGCGGCTGGCGGTACAGGTATCGGAAGCACGAAATATGGAGGAGTCAAAGATCAGGTAGTGGATCTGGAGGTAGTTTTGCCGGATGGAGAAATCATCCGCACCCAAAACCCACCAGATACTTTCATTGAAACTTGCTTCGGAGAGGACTACAGATTTTTCCCAGGCAATCAGGAATACTACTGGGCATTGGGAGAAGTTGGCGAGAAAAACAAGGATGCGACAACGCTCTTTGTTGATAGTAATGGGACACTTGGCATTATCACTAAAGTTGTTCTAAAGGTCATGCCGCTACGAAAAATATTGCCCCTTGCTGCTTCCTTCAAAACAAAGGAACAGATGATTTGGGCGATGCAGGACCTGATGAACCAAACGAATCCTTTCTACCTTCATTGTGTGACAGATGGGTTCTACAGTATGCTACAGGATATAGATAAGGCTCCTGAAACAACACATCCATGGGTAATCCTTTGTGCTTTCGAAGGCTCTGAAGATTCAATAAACTTCGAGAAGACTGTCTTTGGCAAGGTCATTAAAGACAACTTTGGAGCCGTGGAATCAGAGCATATTGGAGAGCATGAATGGGAAGAGCGTTTTTACCCAATGCGAATAAAACGACTTGGCCCAAGTCTTGCACCTTCAGAAGTCTATGTTCCACTCAAGAATATGGCATCATTTCTTGATAGATGTGATAAGCACTTCAAAGGAGAGAAATACGCGCTTGAGGGAGCAGTTACAGATGAAGGGGAGGTAGCAGTTCTTGCATGGTTCTTGGATGATGAGCGACACACCATACCATTCTTGATGGGGTGGTATAGGTCGCTTGACTTCATTGAGCTGGGTGTCAAGGACGGAGGACGTGCGTATTCAATAGGAATGTGGAATGTAGCACACTCACGCTCCTTCTACGGAAAGAGTGAGTATGCGGGGATGGCCCGAGTGAAGAACAAAACTGATCCAAAGCGAATGATGAATCCAACGAAAGTCTTTCCCGGACCGATACAGCTTTCACAGCGACTTAATTACTTGATACTCATCGCGTCATCAATAGCAGTTCCTATTATATTGTGGATTGCCGGAATTCTTGTTGGAGATCTAATCTCACAATATGTTCCTTGGATAATCGTTACAGATATTACGAGTGCATTACTTGCCTTCGCGATAGGTCTGATTATAGGTGTAGCGGCAATAGAAGTGGTGAATTGGATACCCATAACGTTCATGCTGACAATGGGCAGACCATTTCTAAGATTTGGAAGAAAAATCTTCCACTAGTGATTGCTGGCCCTATTCCAAAGGGCCACCCGTCACACTCAAAAGCAGACAAGCAGGGTTTTAGAATTCGTCAACCAGGTGACGTAATTGAGTAATTATCCCGATTATGCAGTTGAGGCTGAAAACCTCACAAGACGATATGGTTACAGAGTAGCTTTGAAGAAGGTCTCCTTCAGAATAGAAAAGACCGGGATACACGGACTATTTGGAGCAAACGGGGCGGGAAAAACAACCCTAATGCGGATAATCTCAACCTTGCTCAAACCTCAAGGAGGTATGATTAGAGTAATGGGCCTTGATCCAGAAGAGGATCCGGTACCGGTTCGCGAATACCTAGGTTTGGTTGGCGACAAACCCCTTCTCTATCCCGAGTTGTCGGGGCGAGAGAATCTATATTTCTTCGGCAAGCTCTACGGGATAGAGAGGGACCAAATCGACAAGAAAGGCGAGGAGCTTGCAGAACGCTTTGGTGTGCGGATTTGGCTAGACGAGCCAACAAAGAATCTCTCAACAGGGCTTCGAAAGCGCATTGATATCATTCGAAGCACATTCCATGATCCAGAACTCTATCTATTAGACGAACCATACTCTGGACTTGATACCGAATCAACAGAGATGTTCTCGGGATTTCTCGAAGAAAATAGGAACACCAGGACGACCATCCTAACAACACATAATCTGACTCTTGGTTCAAAAGTCTGTGATACATACTTGTCATTGAAGAAAGGCAAGGTATTGGGTCAGGGACCAATTGGTGAGTTCGACCAGACTCTGTGAGGCGGCAAAGGATGACTTCAGCAATATCAGCGGCATTTGCAATCGCCAAGAAGGATATCCGAACCCAGTTGAGAAGACCTTTCGAAGTATTTGCAATGTTTCTCTTCGCACTCATTGCAGTGCTTGCCTTTGCTTTTGGAATGGGAGGTAATGTGGACCCAGAGATAGGAGGTTCAATGGTTTGGGTAATTATATTCCTTACCGGAATGTTTGGTTTCGCACCAATATTCCTCTCTGAAGCGGAAACAGGCACTTTGAAGGGATTGAACATTGCTCCAATCCCAGCTTGGGCAGTATATGTTGGAAAAGTCATCTACGGTTTTGTATTGATGGGGATCGTCGAAATCTTCTTGCTGCCAATAACAATGGGTTTGCTAGGATTCAATCTTAATTTTTCGGACCCGTTGTTGTATGCAGTATTCATTATTGGTACATTAGACTTAGCCGCGGTAGGAGCAATGGCCTCGGCCCTCACAATGCCCTCTGAATCAAAAGCAACAGTATTTCCCCTCGTTTACTTTCCAACTGCAACTTCCGCACTGATTTTGCTTGTTGAACTCACTCGCATTCTTGTTGTTGGACCAGGAGTTATCGAGATTGGTTTATTATTGCAACTATTATCGGTGCATGCATTCATAATGGTAACTATATCAGCGGCAGTGTTTCAATATGCCTTGACATCATGAAAGTTAATTGTGAGCGAAAGCTTCATATTTGAAGCTGGATTGAAAACGATATTAGACCGGGACGTGACCAATTGAAACCCCCTCGAATCATTCTCCTCTTGGTGACTGCAGTCATCGGATTCCTATACATCTATATGACGTGGATATACGCCCCCCCAGAGTTCCATTTGCATGAACTCATTCGCATTTTCTTCCAGCATGTTGCGCCTGCCTGGGTTGCATATTTGGCCTTTGGTGTTACCTTGTTCTCAGGCGTGATGTACATCTGGAAACAGGACCTTAGATATGATGTCATCGGAGGAGCTTCCATCCAGATTGGTTTGTTATTTACCACTATCACATTGCTCAGTGGAATGATGTGGGCTAACGCGACTTGGGGCGTACCGTGGAATTGGGATCCGCGAGAAACGACTACGCTCATTCTTTGGATTGCATATGCATGTCTATTAGTATATAGAGCATCAGTAAGCGATAGAGATTTGCGGGCACAGTATGGATCGATCTTTGGTATTATTGCCTTCCCGGCAGTAGTGTTGAGTTACTTATCAGTGTACATCTGGAATACACTACATCCGATTGTCGTCACTGGTGAAGGGTTGCAGATGGGTTTTGAACACGGCATGACATTGATGGTGTCAGTGATTGCCATCACGCTTGTCTATTTTGTTCTCTTGGACTTGACATATCGTTTGGATACTGCAGCCGAGAAAATCATGGAGTACAGATTAACACGGAGTTAGAAAGATGCAGCAAATAGAATTATTAGAATTATTCACAGTCGCCTCAATCCTATGGGGCGGAATACTGGTGTTCCTTCTGTATCTATTCATTAGAATGGTGAAACTTGAAACAACAGTGAAGAGAATCACACAAAGCATGGACCAGGAGTGAATGTACCAGATGAAGAAGAAAGAGAGAAACCTTGTCATTGCTCTTGTCCTAATTATAGCAGTGATTGGGTTATCAGTGGGTATGCTGAACTCCTTCGTCGATCCATATCTCACAGTAGATGCAGTTGTTGAGAATCCAGGATTATATATGGGACGTCAGATTCAAGTTAAAGGAGCACTTGTGCAAGAATCTTTGTAGTCCACTCTGGATA
>CAYMLT010000190.1:0-6611 GCA_964391265.1 uncultured archaeon | reverse complement strand
TTGATTATCCGACAGCTGGAGAATGGTACTTCATGGTGAGAGATTATTCTGGCTCAGGGCCGTACGATCTTCAGATAAGGCTTGAAACCTCCGCAGAATCCATTTCTGGAGTTACAGGAGACCTGGGTCCTCCAGTTCTAGCAGATGTTACTTCAGATGGAGTTCCAGAGGTCATGATTGGCTCAGCGGATGGAACAATTTATTGTCTAAAGGGGAGTACTGGTGGCGTTCTTTGGGCATTCGACACAGGATCAAGAATCTCCGTACCACCAGCAATTGCAGATGTATCAGGAAATGGTATACCAGATGTAATTACAACGAATGAAGTAGGAGATGTGAATGCCTTTGAAGGAGATACAGGAGAATGGCTTTGGGGCTATGAAACCAACACAGTCATTACCACCGGACCGGCGATTGCAGACTTGAACGGCGATTCAATTCCAGAAGTTATTGTTGCAAATACGCAAGGAACAATCTATTCAATACATGGGAATAATGGCTCGTATCACTGGAGCGTATCTACGGGCCATGGTATTGCTTCTTCTCCTGCCCTTATCAATATAGATTTTGATTCAATGCCGGATATCATCATGGCTTATACTGATGGCACATTGGGCGCAGTTTCAGGGGTAGACGGTCATGCCATCTGGCAATATGAAATAGGCGGTGAGGTTTCGGCATCGCCAACAATTGCAGATGCTGATGGGGATAATGCCTTAGATATCATCATTGGAAATTCTCTGGGATCACTCTATGCAATCTCACTTGACGATGTAGAAACGGTTTGGACAATAGATTTACCAGATGGAATAAGTTCCAGCGCGACAGCATGGGACATGGATAACGACAATAGCATCGACATTGTCTTGAGTTGTGACAATGGAGCAGTATATCGATTCAGTCCAAGTCATTCTGGACAAAGAGTTTTCTGGCAAGGTGGTTATGGAGCAAGCGATTTCAGAAGAACCAACTCCATGCAATATGTTGATTCTGATTACGATTCGCTATCCTATTCTTCTGAACTCATCTATGGAAGTTCTATCCTAACCAATGATACCGACGCTGACCGAATTCTAGACGGTCAAGAGGTTTCACTCGGGCTTTCACCAATACTCCAAGATTCTGATTTTGATGGCCTTGATGATTTTGCAGAAACATACATTCATCATACTTCCGGATTAAATCCTGACACTGATTCTGACCTGCTCTTGGATGGTTCAGAAATTAACATCTACCATACAGACGCACTGAACAACGATTCGGATTTCGATTTACTTATCGATGGGTTGGAAATTTATTATGGCTCATCGCCGTTTGAGGTTGATAGCGATCATGACTCTATTCCAGATGGAACTGAGGTCTTAATCTACGGCAGTTCTCCAGCAAGCAACGATACTGACCTTGATACGCTTTCAGATTATGATGAAATCAGCATCTATCACACCAATCCAAATTCCACGGATTCAGATAATGACCTCCTGTCCGATTTCGCAGAGTTGATGATATACTATACGGATCCATTGAATCCAGATTCAGACTTTGATTCAGCTCTTGACGGTGTCGAAATTTATGAGCTTGGGACAGATGCATTGATTGGTGATACGGACCTCGACTCATATCAAGATGGCTGGGAGGCTGAATTTGGATTCGACCCCCTGAGTGATGTTGTACCAATCCAAGAACCACTGTTCTATCTTGGCCCATACTTGTTGGGTGCAGTTTTTGTGGCCATTATTGGATGGGGCGCATTAAGATGGAAACGCGAAGACCGACCGAGCATGGATGTGGATGGCAAGCCAGAAATCGATACAAGTCAGGAACCTGATGTGCCCTCAAAACCGCCAGACACCAAATACAATCTGATGGATGGTGTTGATAAGCCATGGCTTTATGATGGTAGGGATTCCATTATGGGCGAAGGCAGCACCCTTGATTTCATGCAGTGGCTGGTCCAAGAAGAAAGCCTTGCAGATTCTATGATAAGCGACGGAAAACATCGGGAGGCTGCCGAACGTCTAGAGATGCTCCTTAAGTACGTAAACCAAGAAGTTGAGCTTCTTTCATCAAGGGGCGACCGCACATACCTCAGAACGGTTCAACGACTTGAGGATAAAATCCACAAACTGCGAAGTACAATGAACTAACCCCTAGGACAATCTTTATTGTTGCAGAGTTTTGCTGTAACAACATCTCGGAGCGCCTCTAACGTGAATTACCATATCGTCCTAACAAGACGTTGCAATCTTAACTGCGTATATTGTCACGGCGGAGAAGAAACAGGACCAGAAACTGAGATGCAATATTCCATTGAAGAACTAGCCGCCTTTATCGAACAAGATGACGATCCACAGATGATGTTCTACGGGGGGGAGCCATTACTCAGAATTGAACAAATGACCGAGATGATGGACCGATTCCCAAATGCAAGATTCATGCTGCAAACTAATGGGTTGCTGCTAAACAAGGTTCCAGAGAAATATATCAAGAGATTTCATTCCATCTTAGTTTCAATCGATGGCCCGAAGGAGATCACTGACGGATATAGATCGGATGGCGTGTATCAGAAGGTCGTTGACAACCTTCGATGGGTTGAAGAAACAGGATTCACAGGGGATATTGTTGCACGAATGGCAATATCTCAAGAAAGCGATATCTACAGGGATGTGCGTCATCTCCTTGGTCTGCGAAATCCCTCATTCAAGCATGTACATTGGCAGCTCAATGTCATCTGGGATGCAGAAGGGAATTGGCAGGATTTTGATACATGGTTGAGTGAGAGCTATATTCTTGGGATATCCAATCTCGTTGGTGATTGGCTAACTCAAATGAAACAAGGGAAGGTTGAAGGAATTGTACCATTCATTCCCCTGATGCATTCGCTACTAACGGGTATAGGCTCGGAACTAAGGTGTGGTTCTGGCTTGGATACATTTGCAATTCATGTAGACGGCAAGATTGGCGTCTGTCCGATTTCACCAGATTGGGAGTTCTCTCTCGTAGGCGACATAAGAAAAACCAAACCCAGCGAAATTCGAAACACCATGAAAGTGGAAGAGCCATGCCCAAGCTGTCAGGAATATGACATATGTGGAGGGCGATGTCTGTTTGCTAATAAGCAACGTCTTTGGGGGGAGGAAGGATTTGAAAAAGTATGTAAAACAGTCAGACATCTCATCAAGGAATTGAGATTGATTCTGCCTGAAGTTAAGAGCCTCATTGCTAAAGGCATTGTCAATCTTGATGACTTTGAGTATCCCGAATTTAACAATGGATGCGAAATCATTCCTTGATGCTTACAGGTCTTCCTCAATAACATCTTCTTCCATTAGGCTCTTGCGCATAACCACGATTTCTTCGCCTTCTCGTATGGTTCTTTCCAATTCCTCATACCCGAGCTTCTCATAGAATTCACGCTGGGCGTCAATTGCACCGTATACCTCGATGTCTATGAATGATGCATTCATATGGTCAAGAAGGTTTTCACCATAATCGACCAAGCGTGTACCGATTCTACGTTTGCGAAAATCGTTTCTAACCGCAACCCTACTGATAACACCTGCATTTCCAGTCATCTGTACCTTCATACAACCTACAACAGTATCGCCTACAAGGGCTACATATTGCGTGCCCATCTGTATGTTTCGGGATAGTTTTGATAGATTTTCTTGCAAGGCTCCAGGTGTCCGTGAAAGCTGTTTCTTCACGTGCGCGTATGCCTCCTTAATGATTGCTCGGATTAAATCCACCTCAGAAAGCTGTGCCCGACGAATAATGATCTCAGCATAGTTGTAAATTGCGATAACCACCTTTGTTAATGTACTAGTAGTGTAATGTCACAATAGCATATATCATTTAGGCATTGTACTCTTAAGGGAATGTATTCACGTTTCTAATGAAATTATGTCAGACTCGATCATTGTAAGGCAGCTACAAAAGAGTGACAATCAATGGGCTCTTGACCTTTGGATAAAAATGTGGCATGATGATCATGTTGTCACGCTAGGACGCATATTCAGGCTGCAAGACCTTCAAGGATTCGTTGCTTTGTCAAGTTCTGAAAGAGTGGGTCTTCTAACATACAATATCAACGACAATCAATTAGAGATAGTCACATTAGATAGTCTTATGGAAGGAGTAGGAATAGGCACAAGATTGGTCGATTTCGCTCTTTCGGAAGCAAAAAGAAGAAAATGTAAGCGCGTTTGGCTTATTACGACAAATGATAACACCGAGGCATTGAGATTCTATCAGCGCAGAGGTTTTGCGATATGTTTACTCCATAGAGGAGCAATAGAAAAATCGCGACAACTGAAACCATCGATCCCACACGTAGGAAATCATGGAATCCCGATAAGAGATGAAATCGAACTTGAGTACCTGCTAGATTGAAATTCGCATGGGATTGGATGCAGCACTTAGCTTTAATAGCTCTGATGCATTGAATTCTCTTGTCGAGGTTGATTTGATATGGATGAAAATGAGGACAAGGATATTGCCGAATCACAAAAACTCAGCAAGCGAGATAAGAAACAAATACAGGATGGCGCTTGTGTAAATTGTGCAGTCGTGACGTTCCTTTTCATGGTCGTCATGATGATTTCTCTGGTGCTCTAATCTAAAATCAGCTGCAAGTTTCTTTGATTAGAAACTACAAAAGAAAAGGGAAAGCTGAGCCCAATGGAGCTCAGCATTAGTTTTGTTTACTCATCGTCTTCGTCGTCATCGCCCAGACGCTTTGGTGCACCCAGTCGGCGACTTGAATCTACAGTCATTCGCTTAGGATCCGGTGCCGAAAGGTCATGACCTTGTTTGCCGGCCTTTATGCCTTCAGATCGTTCACTCGCCCAAGACTCACCAGGATCAGGAGTGGCTTCTGCAATATCCTCATCCACCGTATTAGGGTCAAAGGTTTCACCATCCTCTCGAGAACGCTTAACAATTCTCTCAAGACGTCCTACTTTCAGATAGTATAACATGGAAAGTGTGGCAGCTATTGGGAAAGCAATGAGTTTGGCAATATCTCGAAATACCCAAGTTGCCAACTGCGTTCCAGCATCTCCAACCCAGGGGCCAAACCATGAGGCAATAGTTGGACTTGCAGAACTAGCTGAGATTATACTATCAACAAAGAAGAAACTGCTAGCAAGGAAGAAAGTGGCCAATGGTCCGAAATCTCTAAGCCTAGAGCGCGAACTCTCGACTGATTCAGTCAGTGTGCTTCCAATACCACTTAGTGCATACACCAAGAAGAACAAGGTCATTGCGAGATCCTGTGCCTCAATCCTTGGAGGGCCAGTTCGTCGCATTACATTCACTAAGAAATAACCAGCATAAATCGCAATGAACACAACAAGAAGAGAAATGTTCAGAGCCGCACCTTTCCGTGCGTACTTGAAGAATGCAATAAGTGAAACCAATGCGAAGAGTCCCATCATTGCATAAGCAACCAGAATCAGAGTATATTGTGTCGCAATGTTTGTTGTCGCAGGTGTGGCCATCGTTGTATTACCAAAGATTCCGTTGAGCATTGTGCCAAGTCCGAACATGTCATTCGGAATGAGAACAAGCGCAGCTAATGCTTCAGCGGCGATTATACCTAGACCGATGATCAAGATAATAAAACTACCAATACCAATAGCAACACCGCCCTTCTTTGGTTCGGCAATAGAAGCAAGAGTAAGACTTGTTCTGGATGATAGAAATGCCTGAAAAGCAATCCATCCAACCCAACCGAAAATCGCAAAAAAGAATAGAGCTCCTTGACCCGCAAATGCTCCAAGCACTGCAGCAAGTAGAAATGACACAGATATCCAAGCCAGGCCTTTCATCTCGGTTACATTTCCTCTGCCTCTACGTGTTATCCACAGCTTGTCAAGTCCTATTCCTGTGAGTAATGTTCCAATAGCGAAATAGATTGCTCCTGTTGCACCTATGTAGACAAATGCGACTGTAAGGAGAATCTCAAAATCGGTATTAGCGGGCAAATAAGCTATTAGGATTGAGAGAAACACACCCAAGAAAGTCAACGCTACAAATATAATCAGATAAGCAACATAACGTCGTGTTTTGAAGAAGACACCGAGGCCTTCAGCCATATTCGAGAGAATTGGGATTTCCAAATGATAACCTCCCTTACGCTGGGAGCCTTCCTCGTCGGGAGAATATAAGGTTTGCATAGCTTGTCTGATAAGTCATGGACGAGTGTTTTGTGAGTAAACAGAGTAGCTGTTTACAAAGCTATCAAATACAGTTTCCATATTAGGCATGTTTTTATTGTCCCAAATAGTTACATTCTTGTGGTCAGTGTCTGATGGGGCCTAGTTTTCGTAACATGCCCTCATTACACAAACTCCCCCCTCCTACCACAAAGCCTCGTTTGGCTCTGACCACACCTTATTCTAAGATTCCTACTAATTATTCGATAGTCGACTAGCCTTTCAACTCGTCCCAGTGTTGCTTTGCTTCCTTGGCCTCTTCGACCTTTCCATTCGTCTTCCTCTCCAAGAACCGTAACTATCGGGATGGCGAGCTTTATTATTTTTCCTTTTTTCAAAAATCAATCAGAGTTCGATTTATTACAGGCTAGGGCACTAGACAGTAGAGGTCAAAAA
>CAYMLT010000189.1:0-6704 GCA_964391265.1 uncultured archaeon | reverse complement strand
AAACTGCTCCAGTCCTAAATCCAAAGATATTCCCTAGTGTAAATAGAGTAGCTGCTTCCATCTCAAAATTGACCACATTGGCTTTCTGCATATCATCAATAAGTGACTCACTGAAGCTCTGCGTATATCCCCTAAAACCTGGTCTGGATTGACCTAGGTAAAACGAATCCGTAGATGCTGACACTCCTATGTGATAGTTTGCTCCCAATGAATCCGCAGCCTCAACTAGAGCAAGGATGACCTCATATGACGCAGAAGCTGGATACTCTTGTCGCACATATTGCTTACTTGTACCATCTAAACGAACACTGCCAGTTGAGATAATGAGGTCTCCAATCTCAATCTCTTCTTTGAGGGTAGCTGTGGATCCAACTCTAATGAAATTTCGAGCACCAACGTTGGCGAGTTCCTCTATTACAATCGCGGTTCCAGGTCCGCCAATCCCTGTTGAGCAAGCAGAGATTGGTGCCCCTTTGAACGTCCCTGTGTGTGTGACAAATTGCCTGTGCTCTGCAACTTGACGAAACTCATCCCAGAGTTGGCTTATTCGCTTAACTCGTTGAGGGTCTCCTGGGATTATAACCGTTTCAGCAACTTCTCCTTCTTTGACCTCAAGATGGTATTGTTCTCTATTCTCGGTAACAGGTTTCTCAGCCGATACTCTTTTGCCGCTCATCATCAATCACTATTTGTGGTGAACCAACGATGATTTGATACTTTCGAAAACATGGTCGACATGCATTTAACGAAACAAATCATGTTGAAAAGAGTCAGATATCTGTGTGGTTGAAGAAATATGACTGAGCGACTTGACGAATTGGATTTTTTGAGCCTCGGAAAGCGTGTTCGCATGCATCGGCTGATGTACGAACATGGCCCTGGAAATGGCCATATGTTGTTACTTCCAATTGATCAAGGCTTGGAACACGGTCCTTCTACCTTCTTTCCGAATCCGGAATCTGCAAATCCTGACTTTCAATTTCGTTTATGTGCTGAAGGAGGATTTTCAGGAATTGCTTTGCATCTTGGTCTAGCTGAGAAATATGCCTACAAGTATGCTGGACGCGTTCCAATTGTTTTGAAAATCAATGGAAAGACGAGAATTCCCCCAGCTTCACATGCTCTTTCTCCGATGACTGCTTCAGTTGAGGATGCAGTGCGTATTGGAGCTGATGCGATAGGATACACACTCTATGTCGGAAGTCCTAATCAAGTGGCAGATTTCAACCAGTTTAGAAAGGTCAAAGCGGATGCTGAGAAATATGGGATGCCAATCATTGTCTGGTCATATCCCCGAGGAGAAGCAGTAGACAGTCAGGGCGGAAAGAACTCTCTCTATGCCATTGACTATGCCGCGCGAGTTGCAAATGAATTGGGTGCTGATTTCGTCAAACTCAATGTCCCCAAAGACGAACCTGAAAGAAGATCACAGCAGCCTCCTCCCTATGACTCTCTAGAATTGTCATATGAAGAAGGCGTCCGAAAGGTTGTGAAAACCGCAGGCAAAACAAGAGTGTTCTTCTCTGGCGGTAGCAAATTAAGTGACGAAGATATGCTTCATCGAGCAAGGGTCTGTTTGGAGCAAGGTGCCATTGGCCTTCTATTTGGACGGAATCTCTGGCAGCGTCCTTGGAAAGAAGCTCTAGAGGCAACTAAGAAGCTCAAAGAACTGATGCTCTCGATTTAGAATTTCAGATTGTAACTATTTTCAGCAATCGTTCGTTATCGACACTATTATATGGTGAGAGAATAGTCCAAAGCATAGAGTCGAGTTTAGGTTAGAATGTGTGTTCCGAAAGGCCTATATCAAACACACTTCGCGACTTGGACTTGAGAGGGAGTCGTATAGTCTCCCCATTCAAAGGAGCGAGTTTAGTAATGGTCGAAACCACACTCAGCGTAATAAAGGCTGATATCGGTTCACTTGCCGGACATGTTATTGTCCCAGACTTCCTCTTCGAACTTGCAAGGAAGGAATTGAAGGCAGGTGTTGAGAAGAAGATAATCAATGACTTTCGTGTATCAAACGCAGGCGATGACCTAGAGTTGATTATGACCCACAATAAGGGTGAAGGCAATGAAGAAGTTCATCGTTTAGCATTTGAAACCTTTATGAAAGGTACGAAGTTGGCTCGTGAAAAGAAGATATATGCTGCAGGTCAAGATATCCTCTCTGATACATTCAGTGGCAATGTCAAAGGAATGGGCCCCGGTTCTGCTGAAATGACCTTTGAGGAACGTAAATCGGACCCAGTCGCAGTATTCATGGCAGACAAGACCGAGCCTGGCGCCTACAACTACCCACTTTTCAAGATATTTGCAGACCCATTCAATACTGCGGGTCTAGTCATCGATCCGAACCTCCACGATGGATTTAATTTTATTATTCAGGATATCATGAAACAAATCCCATGTTTTGTAAACATGAAAGCACCAGAAGAGATGTACGACATTCTTGCATTACTGGGCAGCACAGGACGATTCACAATCAAGAAGATATACCGTGCTGACGGTCTTGTTGCAGCAGCAGTAAGTACTGACAAACTACATGCTGTTGCAGGTAAGTACGTTGGCAAGGACGATCCAGTAGCAATCGTGAGAGCTCATTCCGGATTGCCTGCAATGGGTGAAGTTCTTGAAGCATTCACACTTCCACATCTTGTATCTGGATGGATGCGCGGCTCGCATACTGGACCTCTTCTCCCAGTTGGACTGAAGGACTCCCGCTGCACACGATTTGATGGACCTCCACGTGTTGTTGCACTTGGATTCCAGGTTAGCAACGGAATGCTACTTGGACCTGTTGACCTCTTCGATGATGTTGCCTTTGATATATCTCGCCAGAGGGGCATGGAAATTGCAGACTATCTCCGGAGAATCGGCCCATTCCAGCCACACAGACTTGGTGAGCACGAAATGGAGTACACAACCCTACCTAAGGTCCTATCATCCTGTGAAAATCGTTTTACCGAAGAGGAGATTGTTCCAAAAGGTACAGCTAAAGATACTTCCGCGTCAGCTGAATAAAAAACCGAATATAGAAAAGGGGTTTAAACGCCCCTTTTCAATTAACGTTTTACGATCATAATCATCTAGCCTGTTCGCTTGATGACATGATATCCGAACTTTGTTTTTACCGGGTCATTGGTCATTTGACCAACATTCAATGCAAAAGCAGCTCTTTCAAACTCAGGAACCATCTGACCCTTGCCAAAGAATCCTAGGTCACCGCCTTTCTTCTTGGAGGGACAGGTGCTGAATTTTAATGCCATCTCTTTGAAATCTGCTCCTTCTCGGATGCTGCTTATGATTTCAAGAGCCTTGCTTTGCTTTTCTACTAAGATATGACTAGTGCGTACCTTTCCTGGTTTTCCTTTTGCCAAAATTATACACCTCAGTTTCAGGGAGGATATCCTCCCGTTTTTCGTGAACCGTGTCTAGTTAAGTCTGTCCACATGACTTCAAGATGGCTTACGACTCAATCGAAGGATTTTATGGTGTAGATTGCATAATAAATCAGGCTGAGAGAATGTGGTTGATATGAAAGCTGCAGTAATTCATGAGCATGGTGGTCCTGAAGTATTACAATACACAGATTTTCCAACTCCAGAAGCGAAACCAAATCAAGTAATACTCGAAGTGAGGGCTGTAGCTTTAAACCATCTTGATTTGTTTGCAAGAAGCGGAATTCCTGGACTAACTCTCGAGATGCCTCACATTCTTGGAAGTGATATCTCCGGAGTAGTCAAAGAGATAGGTAGTTCTGTCACTGGCGATTGGGAGGTTGGACAGAAAGTAATTGTTGACCCAGGAATATCATGCGGAACGTGCGAGTTTTGCATAATGGGCGAGCAATCGCTTTGTCGACACTATCAAATCATCGGTGAGCATGTTCGAGGAGGATATGCGGAATATTTCGCAGCTAATGCTGAGAACGTCATTCCAGTTCCCAAAACCAGTGGACTAGATTTCGTAGAATTAGCAGCTACTCCTTTGACCTTCATGACTGCATGGAGACTCTTGATGTCAAAAGGCAAGCTGGGACCTGGAGATGATATTCTTATTATTGGGATTGGAGGCGGTGTGGCTCTGGCGGCTCTTCAAATTGCGAAAGTTGCAGGAGCTCGAGTGTTTGTCACGAGCTCATCGGATACAAAACTAGAGAAAGCTAGGTTGCTTGGTGCGGACTTTGTGATTAATCATAATACAACTCCCGATTATCACAAAGAGATTGGCAATATCACAAGTAGAAGAGGTGTTGATATTGTGCTCGATTCCGTGGGAGCAGCTACATGGGAGCGAAGCCTACGAAGTCTTAGAAAAGGAGGAAAATTGGTCACTCCTGGCGCTACTTCTGGTCCGATAACAACAACTAATGTGAATCTTGTGTTTTGGAATCAGCTAGAGATTTTGGGGAGCACAATGTCATCCAGATCCGAATTACGGGAAGTGCTGAACGTGGTGTGGAATAAGAGAATCCACCCTGTTGTTGACAGAGTTTATCCGCTTTCAAAGGCAGTTGATGCACATGTCCTCCTAGAGAAAGGAGAACAATTCGGAAAATTGGTTTTGCGTCCCTAATTACACTCAGAGTCTGTATTACCCTGATACGGTCTTCGATTAGACACTAGTTCATTACTCAGTCTTACTAGTACTGTGTTGATGTTCAATGAAAGTCGTGACAATATGCATGCCCGAATCCTATGTTGAAGGCGTTGACAAGCTCATCAAAAAGGGTATGTATCCTAACCGCTCAGAAGTGATTCGGATTGCAATTCGCGATTTATTGGTTGACGAGCTTTGGGGTGATCGTAAACCCACAAATGCCATACCTCTATTATCCCAGATTCAAAAATTAACAACTGAGGCTACTGAAGGATTTTTACCCCCTTCTGCCTAATGGGTATGGCCGAGTTAGCTTTTTCTAGGAATCTGTGATTGAATCATTGTATAATGGGACCATATTGTACGTGATACTCGACTATCCGAAGCAATGACGTGGTGACAACAGATATGATGCGAAAATTTTTCGGCAAAAAGAAAGATGATGATAAAGAAGAAACAACCGAGGAAGAGGTTGCTGAAGCTCCAACTGATGAAATAGCAACTGCGGATCCTGAAGAAGTTGTAGAAGAACAAGTTGTGGAAGATGCATCACCGACTTCTACTGAGGATTCTACAATGACGATACCCTACCATGCAACACTTCAGGATAGGTTACGATATCTACTTACTGATACTGCACACTCCTCCTCAATAGAGGCGCCCGATGAGTGGAAAATCGAGCTCATGGCTATGGGTGAGCGATTTATGGTATGTAAGAAACCAATGGGCGAAGTTGAGATAGCTTCTGGTGCTGCTCCTGATGAGGACGTTTTCATCAGAATAGGAAATGATGTTGTTTTAGAGCTTCTAAGCGCTGCAACCTTCTCAGAATTCTCAAAGATATTCATTAAATACTACAAGAATGCAGAACCTGGCAGATTTGTGAAAATTGAACTTCGCAAACCCATCACTGATTTAAACCGTAGGGGCTATGCTCGAGTTCCAACTCTGAAACTGCTTATTGGTGCAGCTAGGTAGTGAAATAAGCTTAATATTGACCGTGCTTCTGGCATTCCTTGTCGGAGCTAGCATATGCAGCTCCATAGGATGGAGTAGGATGGTCGATATTCAACTACCAGTTATTGCTTTGAATTTCAAGACATACCCCCAGGCGACTGGTGAAAAGGCTGTGCTTCTTGCCAAGGCGTGCGAAAAAGTTGCCAAGGAGCACAATGTTTCAGTGGTTGTTGCCCCTCAGATTGCTGATATATATAGAGTATCACAGGCGGTAGAAATCCCTGTATTCTCCCAACATCTAGATGCGGGTGATCCCGGTCGATTTACTGGACATGCATTAGGTGAGACTCTCGTCGCGAATGGAGCAGTAGGAACGCTATTGAATCATTCAGAGAATCGCATGCAACTTGCTGATATAGAAGCATCCGTAAGAAAGGCTGAGCAATTAGGTCTTTATACAATCGTATGTACGAACAACCCCATTGTCAGTGTGGCTGCAGCTGGACTAAATCCATCTGCTGTTGCAGTTGAGCCCCCTGAGCTTATTGGCACAGGCATCTCCGTATCACAAACTCGACCTGAGGTAATTACAGATAGTGTGGATTTGATCCGTGCAGTGAACCAGGATGTTGCCATCCTATGCGGAGCTGGAATTGGTACGGGAACTGATGTAGATACCGCCATAAAGCTTGGATCGCAAGGTGTTCTTCTTGCATCTGCAGTTGCAAAAGCCGAAAATCCTGAGAAAGTTCTTAGAGGTCTTGTAGAGCCAATTTCAAAATAGCAGCTACCGTTTGGTTTTCATAGTGAATAGATTTGACAAATCGGGATTGCAATGAAAGTGAGTATCGAGTGTGCCCGTTGTCTTCTTGAAAGAGCTATCAACCAGGTAAAACTTGCAACTGATGATCCAGACCTACAAATGGAAGTCACATCTTCAATGCTAAAGATGCTTGGTGATCAGTTTGATATGAGTTCTGTTCCTAGTCATATTGGTACTGATAGAGACCTCCTTGTTCAAGAGATGACTGGAAAGGATCCTTACAAAGACTTGAAGCACATGTCGAACTCGATGGCGTTATCCCTTTTGCCCGAGCTGCTCGAACTCGTTGATGAAATCGAAGAACCGGATAAACGATTTA
>CAYMLT010000188.1:0-6712 GCA_964391265.1 uncultured archaeon | reverse complement strand
TATCCGAGTCTTC
Organism: uncultured archaeon; assembly: GCA_964391265.1. GTDB lineage: Archaea > Asgardarchaeota > Thorarchaeia > Thorarchaeales > Thorarchaeaceae > MP5-2226. The sequence goes on along the minus strand of CAYMLT010000188.1, from coordinate 6,699 downwards.
TGGGGCTTGGTGAAAATCATTTCCACCTTTCCAGGAGAGACCATCTTTAACGTGGTAGATGTATGCGACTTCAAGTTGACGTTCGTAAAGATCCTCAGGCCACTTCATCTGGCTTTGAAGCCAATTAGGTGCCTCATGCCAATCATAGTATGACATGTATGTATTATCGATGAAGAAAGTGGTATTTGTGGTAGGAGGATTATAGAATTGCATTTCCCCGTTTTCGATACCTACAAGCACTACTCCCAGAAAACGCATATAGTTTTCATGTGCATAGCCGGTTGCAAGTCTATAGTCAATATACACGGAAACAGCATAATACAGGTCACCCTGTGGATCAATTACGATGTAAGGATCACTATCCACATTCAAACCTTGAAGCATAATCGACTGTACCCGGGATACAACATCGCGTTGCAACAACATGTCCATATCTTGTCCAATGAATGACCAAGCTTCAGGGCCCATTGCAGTCATGTAGAAAGAGGATTCAAAACCAGTTAATGTATAATCGGGTTCTCCTGAAAAGACACCGTCTCCAACCTCATTATAGGAAGGAAGATTCACAAACACGACATCGGAATAACCGACTCCTTCTCCATAGTAGGTATTGATTGGCTCACTTCGGTTGAAAAGCGCAACCAAATTATCCCCGTCTACGATATCACCGCTGTAAGCATCTTGAACCACAATTCCTTCAGTGTGGGTATAGAAGAGGTGTTGACTAATGAAACTTGTACCAGTGGTAGCAAGGTCCAATGTAAGGGGAGCAATCCAGTATTCGTGTCCCCGGAGGTAAACGATATCCGAATCTGCTAGCTGCATCCAGTTTGTGCCAATCTGGTTCTTCATTCGAAGATAGCTTGCCTGTTGATCCCATTGCCGAACAGTGGTAAGAAACTCAGCTTCACTGGCAGGAGTAGCATTTGAAGTGAGTTCGTCGATAGATTGGATTTTCATATCGCCTATTCCCGATGCCCAGTTTGTTATCGCAATTTCCTTTGATGTTTCATAATTGAATTTCCAGTCAATGTATTTGTCCCCATCCATGGGTATGCCATAAAGAAATACCTGAGCGACTGGGAGTACAGTGACCATTACTATCAAAACGACAGCTAGAAAACCAAAGCGTCCTGAATGACCTGAAAGCGGAATCATACGCTGAAGCTTGAGCCGACGGAGCTCGCTGCTGATATGAGTTTGGTCTTCCATCAGAAGTGAAACCCTTCGTCGATAATCATCCAGATTCATTACTCCGGTTTCGTACTCTTGACGAACTGACTGCAGCTCACCCTGAAGACGAGAGAGGTCTCCCTCAAGTTGTGCAATCTTTGACCTTAGTCTCTGTTGGGCATCACCAAAACTCAATCGCATTGCCATGAATGCCAGTCCAGCGATAATTGCAGCCGCAAGACCCACAATCAAGGCCATGTATGATAGCCACGTTCCAGCATTTACGGTCCACATGGGAACACTAAGTATCTCAAGAACGATGATGAATGAGGAAGCAAATAGGATTTTAGAAATGACTATGTAGATGTCTCGTTTCTTGGAGAGCATGTCAGAGAGAGCACTCAACGTAATTCTTCCTGCAGTAACAACCAAGAATGTCGCAATAAACCCTAGGCCAAGTTGATATGCTTCCAAAGCTGGAACAAGTGCGATAATGGATGATTCTGATGTCCCAGGTGAAAATGGAAGTGTGAATAACCGAGATAATTCCTGAGGGGAAATAGAGATGGACCCATGGTCAGCCAATAGCATCAGAAATGTCACATTTTGCCCAGTTAATGACTGACCTCCAATTGAAACATAAAATAGGAAGAATACTCCGAACACAAACAACCTCCAAGCAATAGCGGTTCTAAGCTCAAGTCGTGTCACAGAGGGACCTGCTTGTGAAACCTCTGAAATGAAGGTGATAAATGTAGATCGCTGAGGCAATGTGATTATACTACTAAGGAATGCGAGGAAGAAAGATGCCAGAAAGATTCGGTTATCAAGAGTCCAAGTTCCCCAGAAATCTACTCCGGCTTTGGTTGAATAGGTTGCTTGAAAAATGCTCTGTCCGAGAAACCATCCATACAATATCGTTGCAGTTATCGCTGTTATTGCAATAATGATGAGTAGTACTAGAAGGGTACGCAAATATTTCATGGACATCCTTTCCTCGTCAATCCGATTGCCTACAATGCTAGATTCAACATATATGAGGATTCCCTATTGTGTAGCGCTATTCAGTTTCTGATTCAAAACAAAGCAGTTCAGGCTCTTTCGCACCGATAGCAGAAGGAACGTAGGTCTCTTGCTCTATCCACAGCTAGAATACCGTTCAAGTGATCATATTCATGCTGAATAAGTTCGGAGAGGGAACCTTCGAGATTGGTCGAATGGTGTTTCCAATCTAGGTCCACATATTCAATTGTACATTCCTTGTGTCGCTCAACTCGTACAAGCAAATCAGGGAAACTCATACAATCATCCCATAGTTCGAACATTTCATCACTCAGGTTATTCAATTCAGGATTGATGATGACTTCAGGTTTATCGATATTCATGTAGATGATTCGTTTCGAAATCCCAATCTGAGGTGCTGCGATAGCTCGCCCAGCACCGTGAGTCAACCTGAAATCCATCAGTGTGTCGTGAAGGTCTGAAATAGCAGGACGAAGAAGTTCAATCTCTGCTTTGTCGACAGGCTGCGATACTTCATAGAGGCCTGGGTTTCCCAAATACAATATCTTCCTCACAGCCATATGTATCACCATATCAATTGTTTTTGTTGATTGTTTCGAGTTGCTATTCTCTGGTATAATCCGGAAGGTTCTATACAACAACAGGTTTTTGAATCTTATAGTTAGGCCACAGGATTGTATCGAGGCGTATGCAATGGTGACAAAGTTTGTAGTTATTGGTATGGGTTATGTTGGAATTCCTGCAGCTGGATTACTTGCAGATGTAGACGGTTATGACGTAACAGGGCTGCAGAGACGATCCAAAAGGTCCGGATGGAAGATTGAAGCTCTTAATAGCGGCAAATCTCCATTTGAAGGTGATGAGCCGGGCCTAGCTGAGTTGATCGCCAAAGTTGTCGCTAAGGGAACATTCAGAGTCACTGATGACGTCGAGATATTGTCAGATGCTGATGTAATTCTGATAGATGTTCAGACACCAACAGACCCCCAGCATGTCCCACAGTATTTGTCGCTTCGAGAAGTGAGTGCCAATATTGGAAAACGTATCAAAAAAGGGACCCTTGTAGTGGTTGAGTCAACTGTTGCACCAGGTACAACGGAAAATGTAGTTCAGAAAATCATTGAAGAAGAATCCGGATTCAAAGGAGGAGAGGACTTCGATCTGGCATTTTCATATGAAAGAGTGATGCCTGGCAAATTGATACACAATATTGTGAATCTTCCCAGAATCATTGGAGGGGTGACGCCCAAAGGTGCAGAAAGGGCGCTTGAAATATATTCCAATATCTGCAAAGCACCCGTGAGAACCACAGATGTTTTGACTGCGGAGATATCAAAAACCATTGAAAACGCCTACAGAGATGTCAATATTGCATTTGCTAATGAAATGGCGCTTGTTTGTGAGAGTATGGGCGTGAATGTCTTTGATGTCATTGCGTTTGTAAATGAACTACCGAGTAGAATGATGCACGTTCCTGGTGCTGGTGTCGGAGGACACTGCCTTCCAAAGGACCCGTGGCTTCTGCGTCACGGACTCTATGAATATGGTAGCTGGAAACTCGAACCCGAGATCATCTCCCTATCGAGGAGAATTAATGACCAAATGCCAATCCATATGGCATACCTCGTAGAAAACGCACTAAACGCCAAAGGAAGAGATATTCAAGGTTCAATCGTTACGGTTCTTGGTGCTGCGTATTTGGAAAATGCCGATGATACACGAAATACTCCCGCGGCTGCTCTTGTAGGTGCTTTGATTGCAAAAGGTGCAAATGTACGTATCCACGATCCATTTGTGACCACCTGGGAATTCGGACCACATGATATCTCGCAAGATTTCGAAGCCTCTGTCGCGGGGGCGGATTGCATTGTACTGGTCACCAAGCATAACGAGTATCGCTCAATTGACTTCGATAAGATTGGGAACATCATGAGGACGAAAGCACTCGTTGATGGAAGAAACCTCTTTGATCAGAAGGTGATAGAAAAGAAGGGCTTTGAATATAGAGCAATAGGAAAGGCAGGGATTCGAAGAAGCAAATGAATCCCAGAGCATCCTATGTTTCTATTTCTAGGCGCCCATCTTCTCAATGTAGCCTGCATAGCCCAGCAATAACGGCATCACATCTTTGCCCGAAAGGCCAAGCAGAGCTCCACATGCTGCATCAATCTCTGAGAAATGTTCAACTGAGTCAGCGCGCATGAAATTGCTCCAAAGGAGAATGGGTACCGGGTCACATGTGTGCTCGCCTACCTCAACGGGTGTAGTATGATCACCAGTTACTGCTAAAACAATCTTATCTCCCACATGGTCTACAATTCTCCCAACCATTTCATCTGTTCGCTCGATTGCCAGAATCTTCTCTGCGTGGTTACCATCATGGCTTGCATTGTCTGTTGCCTTAATGTGTATGAAGAGGTAATCATCACCTGATTCAATACGTTCTATTGCTTTCTTGGCGATATTTCCAAAATTCGTATCGATTCTGCCAGTTTGTCCTTCAACGATGATGTGTTTCATTCCAACATAGCGAGCGGTTCCAATATATAGCGCGCCTCCTGCCAGAACGGTTGAACTAATTCCAAATTTCTGTTTGAGTGTGGGAATTTCAGCATGCTGCCCGGGACCTCTTAGGAGTAAGCCATTTGCGGCAGGTAAGCCACGTTTCCTCCTTTCATCGTTCAACGGAAGATGCTCGAATCTCTCATGGGCAATCTTCACCAGCTTGTTGATGACATCAGCAGTCTTCTTTGCCTCAGGAACTAGGGGTTCTGCTACAAGCACTTTCTTTCCGGTTTCATGAGGGTCTATATCCGAAATCTTCCCTGAGAGACCTTCACCTTCAAGGACAATGGCACCACGGTGCTCGACTGTAGCTACGAAGTGAACTTTCACATCATCAATAACCAGGCCTCTTAACGCCTCTTCCAATGCTCGGTGTTCTGCATCAGTGAATTCCCTACCTGCTCTCCTATCTGTGACCATGTAGTCAGGACCGAATGTCGCAAAGTTTGAACGAAATGCTACGTCGCCTACCTTGGAGGGCAATCCTGCACCCAGTGCTTCCAAAGGACCCCGACCAGGGTATGTGCTAGCATAATCATAGCCAAACAGCGCGAGATGGGCAGCATCGCTTCCCGGGGTAATTCCAGGGCCAAGGACATCCATGAGGCCGCTCTGCCCTTCGGCAGCCAATCGGTCTAGATGGGGGGTTTCTGCGGTCTGAAGAGTAGTTTTTCCACCAAGCGCCTTGATAGGACGGTCACCCAGTCCATCAAGAACCACGAGCACTGCTGTCCGGGTGTCAGCCATCGATTAGTAGTTCCTCCATGCAGTTCTGAAATCACTACCTGGATATCCACAGTCACCTTCAAGAATCGAATGTATCTCAAGAAGTCGATTATACTTCTCAACTCTATCGCTTCGAGCGGGAGCTCCAGTTTTTATCTGACCGGAGGCTAGAGCTACAGCAAGATCTGCAATGAAGGTGTCGCCGGTTTCGCCAGAGCGATGACTGACCACAACGGACCAATCCGCATCATATGCGATTTGTGCAGCCTCAATTGCCTCTGAAATAGAGCCAATCTGATTTACCTTGAGAAGCAGGGAATTGCCTGACTTCATTTCAATTGCCTTTCTAACGATTGCAGGATTGGACACAGTGAGGTCGTCTGTGATGACCTGGACCTTTGTCTTTGTAACGTATTCTGCGAATTCATCAAACGCGTTTTCATCAAAGGGATCTTCAACAGTCTTCAATGGAAATGTCTTTTCGAACTCCACATAATAATCGATGAGTTCACCTGCTGACATTGAAGTTCCATCAAGGGTATACTTTCCATCCTTGTAGAACCCACTTGCAGCAGCATCAATTCCCAGAACAGCATCTTTTCCGGGGGTATATCCAGCAGCCTCGATTGCCTTTACTATCTCTGTGAAAGCATCATGGGTAGTCTTTAGACCAAAACCACAGTAGCCTCCTTCATCGCCGACGTGTTTGGCCATTCGCCCATATTTGGAAATCATCCCCTTTCCAAGATGATGATATACTTCAGCAACACACCGAATTCCCTCTACCACGTTCTTGGATCCAATGGGCAACACTTTGAATTCCTGAATTGCCAACGCATTGCCTGCATGGGCGCCTCCATTTATCACATTGGAGAGTGGTACTGGTTGCAGGTATTTTGCATCTTTTGACATGACCTTTGTACGGAGATACTCAAACAATTCCAATTTGAGATGCTTTGCTGCTGCTACTGCAGTTGCCATTGAAACTGAGAGGATGGCATTTGCCCCAAGCTTGCTTTTTCCATTGCTAGGATCCAACTCAAGAAGTATCTTGTCAACATTGGACTGCGATAGAGGGTCAACGCCCTTCATCTTTTGAGCAATTGTTGTGTTAACGTTTGATACCGCTTTTGTAACTCCCTTGCCAAGGTATCTGTCACCACCATCACGAAGCTCGACAGCCTCATTGATACCTGTTGAAGCGCCGCTTGG
>CAYMLT010000187.1:0-6728 GCA_964391265.1 uncultured archaeon | reverse complement strand
ATGATGATAATAGACCTGACACCGTACCCAGTGATATTGGTCCTTCGGTACTAGCTAAGGTTCCTGATGTTCTCAGAAACAAGCTCAGAGAATCTATTCTTCAATCAGAAAAGAACAAGGATTCAACATTGATATCCAGTAATACATTAGCGAATAGTTTCATCTATGAAAGATGGGGTATTCGCTCGTCTCAGAGAAGACGCTATCGGAATCTCTTTTCTCAAGTTAGACGACAGTGCCGATCCGTATTCCGGAACTATCTAGAGAGAGGATGGCTAGAGATACGGGATGACAAAGAATCGAAAAAACACACTTTTGGTGTATACAAATTTGATGACAAGAGAGGAAATCTGATACTTGGATTTGTAAAGGTGACACCAGGCTCCGAATGGGGGATACAATCTGTTGGAAGTTAATTTCCCGTGGGAGGTGCTAATTCTTCCTCTTCACACAAGTCTTCATCATCGTTGAATCTAAGCAACTCATCTGCGGGAATATCAGGCACAACGACATTTACGTGCTTTGCTGCAGTGTTGAGTAGGATTTTGAGCATATCATCCCGATAGGCTAAGTCGACGGCCACCATCGGATGTGTTTCAGTACCAATAATGCGTTCAATAATTGATGGGTCTAGCGCATTAGGTTTGTCCTGCTTGTTTGCAATGACAACTATAGGAACATTTGGTGCATCTCGTCTGATCATCTGATACATGTCTTTTGATATCAGTATGTTTCTGAGAGTCGAATCGGTTAGCAAGAACACAATATCAGCTCCCTTGAAGTAGAATTTCCAGAGTCTTCTGAATCTCTCCTGACCTGCGAAATCCCAGATAACCAGAGAGTAATTTGCGAAGTGAATGTTCTCAATGGTTTCCATTGCCAGTGCAATAGTCGGAATGTATTGCTTTGGGGGAGTCTTTCCCATTAGCAGATTGAGCGTAGTAGTCTTTCCAACACCGCCTTCTCCTACAAGCGCAATTTTCAGTCTTGAATGCACAAAGGGCGCAATCATCCTTTCATATGTCTCTTTGACATGCTTGATTGGAAATTTCTCAATGACTCTGCCAATAGATTCCGCTGCAGCCTCAACCTTTTCGTTGATTATTCTGTCATTCTCATCGATATCAGTAATAAAAATCAAAAGAAGGTCATCAGTGCACTCTCTGCTGTAGTATTTGTTATCCTGAATTGTAAGAGGAATATCTTCGCGTCCATGTGACACTTCCATGAGTGCCTCTCTCATCTTCAGATATTCTCGTATATCCTTTCTGCGAACCTCTATTGTCCAATAACGTGAACCTACCACTGTTCGTTTGCTTTTTTCGCGAATCAGAAGAGTAGTATGTATCACGGTTTCGTCCCTTCATCTTTCATATCGATTCTAATCAAACTTCGCTGTAAACACGGTTCGGCCTTTCGGTAGAGGAGTTCAGACCTTGAACCATTTAAAGTAAATCTGGATGGACGTTTAGCCAAAAAGGAATGGCGCCGAGGATGAGATTCGAACTTTGGCCAAACCGACCGAATTGGTCGGCTTTCATGCCTCCTATTGGAGAATAGCTGTCTGAGCGAATGTCGCTGAGACAACAATCGATTCCAGGCTATCGCCGTGAACCGGGCTTGGCTACCTCGGCTTATCTAGTCAAAAACTTAAGTTACGTTTTAAGCCTGACGGATTGGATTATTCTTCCATCCTCATTTCAGTTCTTGTTCTTCAAGCTTGTAAGAAACCTCTCCTACATAGTTTCGTTGCATCATCTCTCTGACCTTGTCAGGGTCTCGTGTATGGCCTAAGACCCATGATAATTTCACTACTGCTGCTTCTGATGTCATATCTTGGGCTCCCATTGCCCCAACATCCCTTGCTGTTCGTCCAACCTCATAGACTGAGAGATCTGTCCTTCCATACGTACACTGAGAGCTAACAACTACGAAACACCCCAACCTAACCGCCTGACTGATGCCATTTGTAAGAGCATTTTCCTCACTTGGAATACTACCCTCTCCATACCCCTCAATAACAATTCCATGATATCCCATATCCACAATTTTGGTTAAAATCCCAGGAGGGATTCCTGGGAATACTTTCAACAGGAACACTCTATCATCAATTTTCGTATCGAATCTTGGGACAAGATTATGTCTTTTTCTTCTGCCCTCATAAAGGACAATTTCACGTGCCATGATTCCAAGTGGTCGTGGATCCATTGTGTCAAAGGCATCATATGCGTTAGAACGTGTTTTCTTGGTTCTGGTAGGTCTATGTATCTCTCCATTGAATACTATGCAGGTTTCGCTTAGGTCTGCAAAGGCAGCCAACCGAATTGCATCTAATAAATTTCTAGGCCCATCTGACCATGGTACCATTGCGGATATCTGCGAACCTGTGAAGACAATGGGTTTTCCAAAATCCTGAATCATGAAGCTTACAGCTGAAGCAGAATAGACCATTGTGTCCGTTCCGTGAGTAACAACAATACCTGAGAGGTCCGGGATTTCGTCACTCACTTTTTTTATTGCCGAAGCAATAGCCTGCCAATGATGTGGTTGCAGATTTGCAGAATCCAGCTGCATCAGGTCTCGCATAATCACCTCAATATCGCTCATACCCTGTGGAAGAGAGGATAGGAGCTGGTCCACTCGGAGACCCGGGCGTAGAGAATGCGTTTTCTCATCTGTTGTACTTGCTATCGTACCTCCAGTAGCAATTATGCAGACCTTCTTCTTATCGACCATAGAGATTCCTCTAGAAAGAATGAAAAACAACATCAATTTAACGATGTTGACCATTGTTCTAGTTAGCTCGGAGTTTCGAAACGTGTATGACCTTATTGTTGTTGGTGGCGGACCTGCAGGATCAATGTGCGCTAGAGCAGCAGCCATTAAGGGACTTGACGTACTATTACTGGATAAGGAGAACTTTCCACGGGCCAAATTATGCGGCGGTGCACTTAGTCCGAGAGTGACCGATTCGTTGGATTTCGATATATCTTCGATTATTCAACTTGAACTGCACCATGCGATAGTGTATGCCCCCTCAGGACGAAAAGTTGTGGTTAACAAAGAAGACACAAAGGGGCATCTGATCAAGCGTACTGAATTCGACCATTTTCTTATCCAGAAAGCTAAAGAAGCAGGAGTAGATGTTCTTGAAGGAATAAAAGTTCAATCGATTGAGCAGATTCGTTCCGGAATAAGAGTGCTTTCCCCTGGAGACTCGTTCAAATCACATATTCTGGTGGGAGCAGATGGTGTCAATAGTACTGTTGCTCGTGCTGTTGGAATACGAAAAAAATGGCCATCTGACCGTGTTGCACTTTGCATTGCTGCTGATATTCCCCTCCATCCAAAGGAAATAACTCGTATACTCTCATCAGATGGTACATATGACAATGCTGCAATTGAGATGTATCCATGGGCTGTAGAGCATGGCTATGGCTGGTGCTTTCCTAAACGTGATGAAATCAGTTTGGGAATTGGGTACAAGATGAAGCATCAAGTACTTGATCTAAGAACCGCCTGGAAGAAGTTTGTTGATAAGTTTGAAACAGAAAAGGAGATCGGTCTTGATATTTCTTCTCAGCGTTCGTATCGAGTCCCTTTCGGAAGATTGGACATGCGACTTACCACACGTCGTACAATGCTAGTGGGAGATGCTGCAGGACTTGTTTCACCAATAACTGGAGAAGGTATACATTATGCAATTCGGTCCGGAATTATTGCTGGACAAGTGGCATTTGAGGCAGTCCACGACAAAAATCCACTCCATGTTAGAATGTACGAGGATCGTCTCAAGAAAGAGATGAAGACCGAGTTTAGTGCGGCTAATTTTGTATCCGATATCGCATTCAAGTCTGAGAAGAAAATTGAGATTATTTGTGAGTTGGCCGAGAAGGATTTGATTCTTCAAGATCAAATGATCGATTTGGCATTAGGAACACGATCAATATCCAAGATTCGAATGGAAATGACCAAGCGATTACTTAGACACTATCCTCGAAAAGCATTCAGCCTTTTACGTTAGTTATTCTTCGTCACTATCTCTGTATCGCCATCATTGCTTAATTTGATTCTCATGTGATCTCTTGCAAGCACTACATTAGGGAAGTATTTTTCCGCCTCATGAATAACTGCTTTGCCATCTTCATACCTCGGGCTATAATGTGTAAGAATGAGAAGTCCAACATTACACTCGGATGCAATAGTTGCTGCTTCTTTTGCGGTTGAGTGTCCTCTTTCCATAGCTAGTTCCGAGTGTTCTTCGGTGTACATAGCTTCGTGAAGAAGGATGTCAGCACCCTTTGCGGCTTCTCTCACACTATCACAGGGTCTTGTATCTCCCGAGTAAACAATTTTGAGACCTTTTTCTGGAGGCAATGAAACATCCTCGGGTCGAATTTCTCGCCCATTCTCTAGTTGCACTTTTTCTCCTTTTGCTAGCCTGGACCATAGTCTGCCTTTGGGAATATTAAGCTCCTTCGCTTTCTCAGGTAGGAATGTGCCTGTTGGTTTGTGGTATGTGAACTCATACCCAAACGCTTCTCCTCTATGTTCGACCTCAAATGCTCGAACAGAGAAATCATTCTCTGTGAATACTACTCCCGGTTTAACCCCATATACTGTTGCCTCAAAAGTCGTTCCAAGATGGATAGTGCTCTGGGCAACCTTGATGAACTCAATTAGCTCCTCAGGAGCATAGATATTCATGGGCCGTATGCGTCCTAAGAGTGAAAATCTGAGTAGCACTCCTGGAATTCCTAACATGTGGTCCGCATGATTATGTGAAATGAAGATAGCCATCTTTCTGTTATTTCCAAACGGTTCAATTCTCCTCTGAGCATCTTCTCCACAATCAAAGAGGAGATTCCACCCCTCGTGTCTGATTAAATACGCGGGGTGATTTCTCTTGAGTGTGGGAATGGCGCCACCGCTACCTAAAATCACAAGTTCGACCATCAACTATCACTTCCCTGAGGATAGTCTTCATAGATATGGGTTACGGACCAAATCTCCTATGACAAATCAAGCGGAATGTCGGTGCGACTTGCTTCATTCCGACAGATACCGAATGAACGTACATCTAGAAATGAATAGTCAAATTCCCATCTTTTGGTATCAGTATCATAGAGTGAGTGAACTGGCAGGTTATTCTTTGTACCTGCTGCGACTTCCCACACCTCGATGTCATCAACTTGGGACTTTTCCGAATGAATAACATCCAGCAGATCTCTTGCACTGCCAGCAGGCAACGCGGTAGTGAACATTATTTTCTTCTCAGTTGAATCCTCAAGATTTGTTATCATAGACGTTGTCGTATAAGGTAGCTGACCCCAGGCTGAAAGAATATTGCTTGAGGCTTCGCCTCCAAAAATGCCACAGACTCTGTCGCTTAGCTGAGGAATTGTTATCTTAGGTCTAGGTCTAACAATTCCTTCATTAATGATTTTGGCTCTTTTTCTGAAAGTTGTGCTTTGAGACAGTCCCGTTTTCTTTGCTATTTCCTCTGCAGTCAAATCAAAATCATCAATGAGAGTTTCTATGATTCTGGTTTCTGATGAATTGAATCGATTGGGGAATTTGATTTCTCCGACGTTGAATTCACCAAGCGTCAGATCGTCGCCCCCTGCCCGCAGCATCAATCGAAAATGCAGTTTATCGAATTCGAATTTTCTTTTTGCAGGATTGTAGTAGGCTCTTCCGAAACGCGGTTCTCCAGCTGATAGAGCATACACTTGCGTACTCTCGCTGAGTGACCTTATCGTTTTGATAGTACCCATGAATGCATTGCGATGTCTGGATGGAATGAGCGCTTTTATGAAAACCTTGGAAGGTGAACCGTCCACAAAGAGGAATCGCGTAAAATATGGTGATGATGCAACGGCAGTTGGATTGGTCTGAACTATTAATAACCGGTCCAAACCCAAAGAAGCAGCATCGACCCTTCCTTCTCTGTATAGCACACCTGTTGCTTTTAGATGGTCAAGGGCACGTCTTGTCCTATTATAGGTCAACCCAATTTTCTTCGCAAGGTCCCCCATTGAGAGATCCGGCTCTTTAAGGAGTCCTGCGAGAACATTGAGTTCTGTTTCAGTGAGCCTTGAGATGTTCTGTTGCCAAATCTCTTTGATAATTCCAAGTAGGTCTCCCTGAGTAATTACCTGTACACCACCTCGTGAAACAAGTAATTTAAGCCGACGCAATGTCTTGGTGTATATTCCCCCTCGGTATGTCGAAACCCATTTTCTGAGTTCCTTTAACTCAGGGCCCTCTTGAAAAAGATCTGGCGCCTGATTTTGTTCGACACGCTGAAGGATTTTCAAGACTGCTTTTGCAGAGTGTGAGAGCTTGGCATCTACTTCAGAATCATCATCCTTGGGCATTGAGTTCTCACCCTTCTTCACTTCAGTCAGCAGAATGGTCCTCCTTACTTATCACTGAGTAATACATACCAGAATCTTCGGAAATTTGTGTTGAAGATTGAATATATTCTCCACTTTTTGGGATGCGATCTTAAGCTGGTTCTGATTGGCTCCATAAACTATCAAAATACGAGCTCGCCATATCTGCAAACACTGATGCGCTAGAGTACACTCCTAAGAATCCACTACCTGAATCGTCACCCGCAAGCATGATTAGGGTTTCACGTCTATCAACAACGAGACCTGCCCCATAGCTATCTCTGCACCGGATCTCAATGCCTTCAGGAATCATATCCTTCAGATTATCCG
>CAYMLT010000186.1:0-6760 GCA_964391265.1 uncultured archaeon | reverse complement strand
TCAGCATTTCGTACATTATTAGCATCCATAGAGAGGGTATCAACGGTCGTTTGCAAATCAGAACCAGTCCATCCATCATCAATTGTGACACTGGCAATATCTGAAGAGGAAGAATCTATTATAAAAGTGTCATCGTAAACATTGGTTACCGTACCAGAGTATCTGGTCGAAAGCGGATTACCGGTTCCAGTCAAGTCGGCATCTCCAGCTGTTACGTAATCAGTGAGTGATGTCCGTTCAATTCCCGAAGGGTCAACAAATTCAGGATCAGTAAATGGAGTTTGTAGTGGGACCAATAGCAGAAATACAATGAAAACTGTTGAAATCTGGAAAATTCTAGTACCTGATTTCATCGATGTTATGATACTCTTTGTCCTACCGATCAGAATCCTGACCTCCAGTCACACATGTCCAGCTCCTGTCCTTCCTCCAATTGTTTAGGATACGCACTAGACAGATGGAAAGAGAATATAATCCATATAATAATGTGATTCCGGTGAACTAATTCGTTCGAAATGCATAGGTGACGATTTTTCGGCAATAGAATTCGTGGATGTTTTTACTAGAAACTGAGTGTCATGAGTTTTGTGGTTTATCTTGTTAAATAGTCATAATAACCAATGAATTTGTATTCCAGTCTATCTTTCATATCTTCGAGGAGTTTGAAGGTAGAGCCTTCCAACGAATCAAGGGGATGTATTCCTATCTGTACAGGCCCGCCAAGTTCCAGCTCAAGAAAGGCATCGGAGTGGGATAATGAGCCGCGTCCCTGACTCACAATATGCCATGTGGTATTGTGCATTTCATTCTTTTTCAAATCATGGATAGTATCATCGATAACGCAGTACTCCAGACCCAGATCTGAGGCAACTTTCGTGATAGATTGGGGGGACTTCCAAAACGGCGGAACAAAGCCACGTGGCATCTTCCCAAGACCCTTCTTCAGAAAAGATATACCAAGTTTCATGCGAGAAGCAATTTGCTCAGGTGGCATTCTTAAAAACTCTGCACCGACACCTGATTTTGTTTGATGGGAATATCCGTGCAGGGATATCTCAATTCCGAGCGCAGTCAAATACTCGGCAAAGAGTTCGTTTTTTTCAAAGCTGTTAGAACGTTTCATCGCATAGAAAGGAGATACTAGGAGAGAATAGCTGGAGATTCCCAATTCATCAAGGAGGTCACACGATCGAACTACTTCATCTTCATACTGTGGAGCAATATCATGCAGACTGACCAATGCGATACCATCGTCTACACGTTTGGATTTCTTACTCACAGTTGAACCTCCCGGCAGTTCAATCGTTTGTTGCAGTTATGTGTGGCCTGAACCTTTAGAAACACCTAGAAAATGAGTTTCTACAAGGACCGTTTCCATTGCTTGTAAGCAAGATCGACATCCTTTTCAGTGATTGTTTTCCGTCCAGTGTAATCGGTGAGTTCAGCTGCAATCTTTGAAAGATATTCACCCACTTCTTCTAGAATCTGTGCAAGTCGCTCGGCGCCTTTGTCACTAACTCGGTCGGCTCCGGCTCTCCTCATTAGTCGATCAACAGGGGCAACTGGTATAATGCGGTCTTTTCTTGAACGAGGCATTTTTGTATCACATCTCTCTTGGACAAAATAGGGCCCTATAACGCCGTTTTTGCCTATGACACTATTTAAAGGCTTAGATAATCACAATGAGCCCCAAGAATTGGCGCGTTAGTGTCATCATCCTTTCTTGCTCTTTAGAATTATAACTCGTGCGTTATCAACCTCTTGTTTGATGATATCTAAATTCATGTTCACATCAATCTCTGCTAATTCCTCATGTTTAGCATTGAGAGCAGGGTATTGCGGAGCTAATGTGCAACAGGAAAGACCTTCCTGAGCGAATTGATATGTTCCGATTTTCTGAGCAAGTCGTTCGATGTCAACTTTGTCATCACCCGCAAGGGGACGTAAGATTGGGAAGTCCGTGATTACGCCGCTGATTGCTTTGAGGTTCGCTGTGGTTTGCGAAGCCTGTTCACCGATTATTTCGCCAGTGACAATGGCATCAGCATTCTCTCTGATAGCAACCTCTCTAGCAAGCCTGAGCATATTCCGTTTGCACATCACACATATTTTTCGCTCATCTGCGTGGCATCGGGCTTCATCTAGGTCAGGACCGTGGGGGACAATATAGAGCTTGACATCAAAATCGTAGATGAAGTTTGCAAGTACTGTAGCTTGTCTTATTGCAAGTTCAGTGCAGCCCTCTCCCGTATGAGGGGCATTATCAAAGTAAACAAAAACTGGAACCGTGCCTCTTTTCATCACTTTGTATGCCGCGATAGGTGAGTCAAGACCTGTGGATATAGTACAGACAACCTTTCCTTGGGTGCCAGTGGGCATTCCCCCAACACCTTTGATGGTTTCTGTGAAGATGTACGCAGCATCATCTCGAACCTCAACAGTAATTGGTTGGTCAGGGTTATTGAGATCTACGGGAATATTTAGCTCCTCGAAGATGCGCTCCCCTAAACCTTCGCGAATAGATTGACTAGTGTACTCGTGTTCTCCAACTCTTCTCGCTCGAACGGCAAAAGTAAGTTCTTTTTCAAATTCGCGACTTGCGATGTCAAAACCTGTGCGGATTATATCATCAAGGTTGGATGTTAGAACGTAAACTGGAGATGTAGATACTATTCCAAATACCTGAGCTGTTGCCTCTGCAGCTTTCATTGCCTTTTCTGTTTCTATAAAGATGCGCCCATACTCATTCCGAACATTTGAGAAGCCAATCCCTTTCTGTTTGAGAGCGGTCTTGAGATGCCGAACAAGAATATTGGTCATTCTACGCCTAGTTTGCTTCGATTTGATTCCTATCTCGCCATAGCGAAGAAGTACTGCAGAATATACGGGCTCCATCAGAACATCACAAGGTAGCTACTGCATTTACCATAATTAACGCTTGTGAAAGGTCTCTTTGGCGCACTTGCCACCACTTTTAATGGGAATTCAGGGTGTTTGGGTTATGGATGATTTACGATTAGTCACCTGCAATTGGGATGAAATGAATTTAGAAGAGGTATCGAAATTCATCCACAAAAACTGGATAGGAATTTACAAGAATGCTGAGGATTATGAAGTCGTAAATGAATACCTTTCTAATATTCAGAAAAGATTTCCAGCGGAACGAATATTCATGGTCACGAATGGCTCAGAACTACAGGCATGGTCGGCTTTAGATAGAGATGGAGAAACACTTGCAGAGATGGGCCGTTGGCAACCAATTGTCAAGAGAACAGATGCAGAGGAGGACGTTGCAGACCTCATTCTTCAGGGAATCCGGGATTATTCAAAGAATACCGAAATTACCAGGATAGAATGCCAGTTCAGCCCGCTAAGTGAATCAGATGAACCAGAGTATACGAAATGCGCAAGTTGGTTCGTCAGAAACGGATTTCCAAAAGTAGAGGATGAAGCGTACTTGACCGTGCATCTAAATCAAATAGAACTCTTACCAAGAAGAACGCCAGCAGATCTTTCATTTGAATTGTTAGAGAGAATTGATGAGAATGCCCTTTACGAATGCTACTATGATTCATTTGCATCCGGAGCGGATACTGAGTTTCTAAACATGAATGATGAACAGCGAAGAGCGAAGTTTGATAAGTCCTTCAAACATGATTCACTGAATCTGGAGCTCTCATCAGTTTTGAAGGATAAGGAGAAACTTGCTGGGTTTGCATTTGTTCATAATCGTAATGATGAAGAACACATTGATAGATTCGGTATTCGAAAAGAGTTCCGTGGAAAGGGACTCGCCAAATCTCATCTTCTCCATGTACTACATGAGGCCAAAGAGAGAAAGACTCCGCTCGTGAGCATTGGTGTTGATATGAGCAACATGAGCGCGTTTAATCTATACAAGAATGTAGGTTTTGAGATTGAATCGAGAGCAATTATTCATGCTTGGAAATCAAAATGAAGTTCCGAGCCCAAGCGTTCATATCTCGCCGTTATTGAAAGCCTAATTGACAATGAAGATAATAGGTGTAGATGTTGGCGGAACCTTCACCGACATCATAATGGTGGACACAGAAACAGGGCATCAGCACATTCACAAAGTACCATCAACACCAAGACAACAGGATAAAGCGGTTGTGCGGGGCATATTGGAGTTATCAGAAAACGAAGGTGTTCCAGCAGATTCTGTGGAACTTGTGGTTCATGGAACAACGGTTGCCACCAATGCCATGCTTGAGAGAAAAGGGGCTTCTGTTTGTTTAATCACAACTGCAGGATTAGAGGATGTCTTAGAGATTGGAAGACAGAATAGAGAAGACATCTATGAAATCAATGCAAAGAGACCTCAGCCTTTAGTTACTAGGGATAATCGAATTGGTTTGAAAGAGAGAGTGGATTGGCAAGGCAATATTATCACGCCAATTGAGCCCGATGAGTTGTTAAAAGCAATTCGTGAAATTGAATCGAGAAGACCGCAAGCAGTTGCAGTGTCATTCCTATTTTCATTTCTGCATCCTGACCATGAACAACAGGTAATCAACGAATTGCGGAAGAATCTCGATTGTTATGCGGTGGCATCATCCGATGTTCTTCCTGAGTTTAGAGAGTTTGAACGTACATCGACGACCGTTCTAGAAGCATATCTAGGACCTCTGGTCTTGGGCTACTTGGGTCGCCTTGATAAATCGATAGAGAAAACATGCAAACATGCAACTCTCAATATCATGCAGTCTAATGGAGGAACAGTGCTTTGTTCAAGCACTCAAGGTCAAGCAGTTGGTTTAGCAATTTCAGGTTTGGCGGGAGGAGTCATTGGAGGGTATGAGGTTGCAAATAGGGCCGGAGTAAGCCATGCTTTGACATTGGACATGGGCGGCACAAGTTGTGATATCAGTGCGGTAGTTAATGGAGTAGTAGTACAACCGAATAATGAAGTGGCTGGACTCCCTCTTCGATTTCCTTCCGTTGACGTGAAGACGATTGGTGCAGGGGGCGGCAGTATAGCATGGGTTGATGATGCGAATGTTCTCCATGTGGGTCCACAAAGTGCAGGAGCAGAACCAGGACCTGCGGCTTATGCAAAGGGTGGAGTTGATGCAACGGTTACAGATGCCAATTTGGTGCTAGGGAGATTAAATCCAGAGTACTTTGTAGGAGGAGAAATCAAACTAGACAAAGGTCTGGCTCTTGATGCGATCGAAAATGTTGCAAACCGATTGGGAACCTCCGTGAAGGAAACTGCTGTAGGTATCATTAGAATCTCAACATCAAACATGGTTCAAGCGATTAGACAGGTTACAATTGAGCGTGGAAAGGATCCGAGGGATTTTGTTCTTGTACCATTTGGAGGAGCGGGATCCACACAAGCTGTTGATATTGCGGAAAGTTTGCATATCGATACGATATTAATCCCACATTATCCCGGAATAACATCTGCACTAGGGCTAGTATTCGCCAAGCTTCGCGTCGATCTAGTGCGTTCAGTGTTGTTGAAGGTCAATAAGGCTAATGCACAGAAAGTGATTGAAGCATTTCATGGTCTTTCTGGGGAGGCAACAGACCGACTTTTGACACAGGGTGCGGAGAAAGAGAGAATATCACATGAATGGAAATTAGACATGAGATATCAGGGTCAATCTCATGAAATCACAATAGCAGTTCCCACAGATATGAAAGATGTAGAAAACTCCACCCGGGAGCATTTTGAATCGGAACATGAAATTCAATTTGGATACAGACTACCTGAACGAGCAGTTGAGTGGGCGACTGTACGAGTTGTTGGAACAGCACCTCAATTTGAATCAGGCAGACTTCAGATTCCACAGAGAAGAGAGAGCAGCTTGTTCAATGTCCGCAAAGTGCTGCTTAACGATGGGACTGTATCTGATGCACATGTTTTCCATCGCTCCAAACTGCCAGATGGAAGTATTTCAGGTCCGGCAATAATCGAACAACTTGATACAACAACTTGGGTTGCCCCTGGTTGGAATGCAGAACAAGCTGGAGACGGGCTGCTTTGGCTTAGGAGGGAGAAGGCATGATAGATGATCCAATCACCTTCGAAGTAATCAAGAATGCTCTCATCGCAGCATCTCGAGAAATGAGTCAGGCACTAAGACGAGCCGCATTCAGTCCAAATATCAAGGAAAGACGAGATTGCAGTTGTGCAATTTTTGATGATAGAGGGAAATTGGTAGCTCAATCAAGAGATATTCCCGTTCACTTAGGAGCAATGCCCATGTCTGTTAGAGCGTGTATAGACAATCTTGGAGAAGACCTTGCACCAGGAACAATGGCATTGTTGAATGATCCATATTCAGGAGGCTCGCACCTGCCTGATCTGACCCTAGTAGCCCCTGTGTATATTGATGAAATGCATACTGGATTTGTTGCAAATCGAGCACATCATGCAGATGTCGGAGGCATAAGTCCAGGCTCAATGCCAGGATTATCGCTTAGCATCCATGAAGAGGGTGTAGTCATTTCACCAAGAATCATTGTTAGGAATGGTCGCTTGATCAAGGAGACCATCAAGGACCTCCTGAAGGCAACAAGGACACCGTGGGAAAGAGAAGGGGATTTGGCAGCTCAGATTGCAGCAAATACGGTTGGAATCAGAAGAGTTTCTGCGTTGTCAAAAGAACATGGTTTGCAAAAGATGCTTACAACTTTTGAAGATCTTCGATTCTATTCACAGACTAGAATGAAATCAGCTCTGTTGCCGTTCGTAGATAGAAATGGAGAATTCAAAGACTATATGGAA
>CAYMLT010000185.1:4104-6825 GCA_964391265.1 uncultured archaeon | reverse complement strand
GAACAGTCTGATATTGTTGGAAATCTTGGCTCAGTCAAATCTAATTACATGGCGTTATCACATGATGGTACCGTATCCTTCGTCAAAGGTGATGTTAAAATCGCGAACGAAATGGGTGAAGTGACCAGTTCTTTCAACCCGGACCAGTACTTAGATTTTCTAGCCGAGAAGGCTACATCTGATACCTATATGAAAGCACCTTATCTGAAGGGTCTGGGTCCTGATAACGGAACCCTTAGGGTCAATTGCTTAGCTCGAGCCAATGTAAATACAACTTACGGAACAAGCATTGCTGACTCTGAAATTCAAGAGTTGCGAAGCAAATGGGGAAATCCTTTGGAACCCAGTTTACTATCTCACTGGACTAGAGTGATTGAGATAATATATGCTTGTGAACGTATCAAAATATTACTGGATTCTCCAGAGAGCAAGGGCAAAAATACTGCCGTTGAAATTACTCTTCGTGATGGTGAAGCTGTTAGCAGCCTCGAAGCTCCGAGAGGAACACTCTTCCATCATTACTCAATTAGGAATGGGCACGTGGATAGAGCAAATCTCCTTGTTGCCACGCAGAATAATCTATTGACTGTTAACAAGGCACTTACACAAGCATTGGAGTATAGCAAAGCAAATGATGTAGAAGAAGCCAGAGTAGTTCGCAATTTAGAGATGGTCCTCCGAGCATATGATCCATGTATTTCTTGTTCTACACATATTGTGCGTCTAACACGGAGTGATGAATGAAATGTCAGGAATAATTCTGACTAGAGACGAAGATGCCTGCGTCAAGTGTGGAGAATGTGTAGATGCATGTCCCCACTCTGGTGAAGGGAGTCTTGTTGAGGCACCCGTTATTATTCAGAAAGCAGGAGAGATTCCTGAAATCGTTAATCCTGAGAACTGCATAGGCTGCCTATCATGCAAAGATACATGCCGGTCTGAAGCAATACTTGTTGAGGGCATAGATGAGATTCATTCCTTTTTGTTAGATCCTCAGGTTTGGGAAAAGACGCGCCGCATCCT
Source organism: uncultured archaeon (assembly GCA_964391265.1). Classification (GTDB taxonomy): domain Archaea; phylum Asgardarchaeota; class Thorarchaeia; order Thorarchaeales; family Thorarchaeaceae; genus MP5-2226. The sequence continues at coordinate 5,802 of CAYMLT010000185.1, read as the reverse complement.
CTAAGTCTAGTGTGACTTACTCCCTCCATTCAGTAAAGCACATATGTCAAGAACCCGTTTAGAAGATAATAAGTTCGAAATTGATTGCAGGAAGAGTCTTTCATGGATATTACATTTCAGATAGGCGGTGAAGCAGGTCAGGGAATTAATACAGTTGGAGATCTATTAGCCGAGGTTTTCGTTAAGGCGGGTTTTCATACTTTTACAATAAATGATGCAGAATCTCGAATCAGAGGAGGATATAATTTCACACGAATTCGTGTTTCTGATAAGCCCATTCACGCATCTGTTGATGATCTGAATTTCATCATCGCATTTTCCAATGATGCTATTACCAAGCCTCGAAATCAACTAGTTGATGATGGTGTCATCATTTTTGACGACAGTGTCGAATTTTCAGATATTGAAACATGTCATTATCGCGCACCACTGGGGAAGGTTGCCAAAGAAGTAGGTGGAAATGTGCGAATGACAAATGCTGCAGCAGTTGGAGCAGTAATGGCAATTCTAAAGTATCCTTTGGATCTAGCTAGAGAAACACTCGCTGGCATCTTCAAAAAGAAAGGTGAGAAAGTAATCAACAGCAATGTGGCTGTTCTGCGCGCAATGTATGATAAAACCCTCCAAGAGTTTGGAGGTCCATGCAGCACTAATCTAAGCGTTGCTACAGAAGGTCCTGGAATAGATAAAATGCTCATGACTGGAAATCGTGCTCTTGCTTTAGGTGCCATGGCTGCAAATCTAAAGTGGATTTCTTCTTATCCTATGAGTCCCTCAACAGCTCTCTTTCAGGAAGTCATCACTTACTCCCGGGACTTGACAATCGGCACAATTCAAACCGAAGACGAACTCTCGGCAATAAACATGGCACTTGGGGCTTCATATTCTGGGGCACGATCAATGGTCACCACTTCAGGAGGTGGCTTTGCGCTCATGACGGAAGCACTTGGACTTGCGGGAATGGCTGAGATTCCCGTTGTCATCTATAATGCTCAACGGGCGGGCCCCAGTACTGGGCTTCCAACACGAACGGAACAAGCTGACTTACTATTCATGGCTTTTGCTAGCCAAGGAGAGTTTCCACGAATAATGCTTGCTCCAAAGGACGCGCTGGAATCCTTTGATGTGGCAAGAAGGGCATTCGATTTGGCTGAACGCTTTCAAGTTCCTGTGATGATTCTGGGTGATCAACATCTCGCCGATTCAACATGGAGTACACCTGCAATTGATGTCACAAAAACAAGAATTGATAGAGGCTCTCTAGCGGGAAAAATAAAGGGTGGGTATCAACGCTACAAATTCACTAATGATGGCATTTCTCCTAGGGCATTCCCTGGAGACCCTGGTAAAGTGATTGTATCTTCAGGAAACGTACATCTGGAAGACGGGCACATTACTGAAGACCCTCAGATTCGAAATGCTATGGTTGCGAAATTCATGAAGAAAATTCCTCACATTGTTGACGCACTGAACCCACCAATAATCTATGGGCCTCAGGATGCTGAAGTTACACTATTGACATGGGGCTCATCTTGGGGTGCAGCATACGAGGCTGTAATCCTCCTTGGTGAGAAAGGAGTGTCAATCAATCAACTCCACTTCTGCGATATCTACCCATTGAAAACTGGTCTCATATCAAAGGTTTTCGCCACAGCGAAGAAAGTGGTAGCAGTGGAACAAATTGATATGTATCAGCTT
>CAYMLT010000185.1:0-4094 GCA_964391265.1 uncultured archaeon | reverse complement strand
TCATTCGGATGGAAACAGGATTAGATGTTACACATAGTGTCAACAAATACGATGGGCGACCTATGACGCCAGGATGGATTATGAAGCAGCTCAAGGAGGTTGGTGCTTTATGATTACTGAAGAACAACTTGAAGGCGTGCAAAAGATTACGTGGTGTACTGGATGTGGAAATTTTGGTATACTTGCGGCTCTGAAAAAGACGCTTATAGGTCTAGATATTCCTCATGAGGAACTAGTACTGGTTTCTGGTATAGGCTGCAATAGCAAAATTCCCCACTATATCAACATCAACGCATTCCATACGCTTCATGGTAGAGCTATTCCCATTGCGACTGGTGTCCATCTTGCAAATACGAATCTCACAACCATTGTCCATGTTGGAGATGGGGATACTCTCGGAGAGGGTCTCGGGCATCTTCTTCATGCGGCACGAAGGAACGTGAATATGGCAATATTCCTGCACAATAATGGTGTCAACGGCTTGACCAAAGGCCAATTCTCACCATCTGCTCCTCGCGGCTATGTTTCAAAAACATCTCCACCGCCGCCGGGTGCACCAATGGATCCAGTGAATGCAGTTGGTCTTGCTATAACCGGTGGTGCTACCTTTGTAGCCCGTGGATTTTCCGGTGATCAGAAAATGCTAGTAGATATCATGACCCGCGCTATCACCCATAAGGGACTTGCAGTTGTCGACATTTTACAACCATGCATGACCTGGAATCGAACATTGAACTGGGCATTTTACAATGAACGAACATACTCTCTGCAAGAATCCGACCACAATACATTCAATCGTTGGAACGCCATTGAACGAGCATTCGAAGACGGTGATAAGATTCCCATTGGCATCTTCTACGAAAAAGAAGAGCCTGTTCTTGCTAGTGGACTGGCTCTACCAGAAAAAGAACCCCTAAAGGACCATCAAACAGATTTGAAAAAACTTCAGGAACTCATCGATACTATGCTGGTATAGTCAAAAGTTTCCATTCAATGCACTAACCAAATCGCTAAATGGACAGAAACACTTGTGTAATCCTGTCGAGGGGTTTCATTGAAGAATACTCGGAAAGAGAAGGATTCACTTGGAGAACTAGATGTTCCTGCAGATGTCTATTGGGGTATCAATACTGAACGAGCTATTCGCAATTTCAGAATCAGCGAAAGAGAAATGCCTGAAGAATTCATCATAGCCCTTGCCCAGGTTAAGAAGGCTTGCCTCTTTGCCAACATGGATGGTGGTGGTATTGATGAGGAACGCGGCAATGCAATGCTTAAAGCTTTAGATGAGCTTCTGATTAATGATCTCTACTTGGACCAATTTCCTGTTGATATATATCAAACTGGGTCCGGCACGCAGACCAATATGAATATGAACGAGGTAATAGCGAATAGAGCCAATGAGATACTCGGACATCCACTAGGCAAAAAGACACCGGTTCATCCGAATGATCATGTGAATATGAGCCAGTCAAGCAATGATGTCATTCCAACTGCTATGCATGTGGCTTCTTTAACGGCTCTTTCAAGAACACTCCTGCCTGCAGTGGGCAATCTCATGAGAACTCTTGATGAGAAGATCAAAGAATTCGATGGAGTCATCAAGGTTGGAAGGACCCATCTTCAAGATGCGGTTCCTATTCCACTGTCTCTGGAATTCAGAGTATATCAGTCACAGATTATGTCAAGTTTCAGCGAGCTCCAAGGAACTAGAGATGATCTAGTTCTCATCCCTATTGGAGGTACCGCGCTGGGAACCGGGCTGAATGCGCGTAAAGGATTTTCATCGAGTGTGGTCAATCACCTATCCAAGATTACCCTGTTTCCCTTTGAAGTAAATCCTGTACTAGCTGAAGGTATAGCATCACACAGAGCAATGGCAAAGCTTAGTGGTACTTTGCGTATTCTGGCGTTGAGTTGCCTCAAGATGGCTAATGACATTCGATGGATGGCTTCGGGTCCTCGGGCAGGTTTAGGAGAACTCTTGCTTCCTGAGAACGAACCTGGTTCGTCAATCATGCCAGGAAAAATTAATCCAACACAATCTGAATCTCTAATTCAGGTTGCTCTGCAAGTAATTGGTTTGGATTCCGCGATTGCTCTCGGTGAAGGATATGGGAGTATACTTGACCTCAATGTAGCTAAACCAATGATAATCTCAAATATCTTGGAGTCCATCAGACTATTGTCTAATGGCATTTCTTCGTTTGTGAAAAATTGTCTCTCTGGACTAAAACCTAATCTACCAATTATCCAGCAGCATTTAGACCGTAGCTTGATGGTCGTAACAAAACTCTCTCCAGTTGTTGGCTACGATAAAGCAGGAGAAATTGCCAGAAAAGCTCTTGAGAGTGGAAAAACAATAAGAGAAACCATCGATGAACTTGGACTTGATATCGAGAACTTGGACGAGTTGCTTGATCCATCTAATATGGTCTAGAGAATGATTCATATTCAAATCCTCTTGAAAGATAATTATTCAATATGGCGGAGCAAGGAGGAACAATCAGTTGGTCCAGAAGCACGATGTACTTGTTATTGGAGCCGGGCTTTCAGGTTTGCGAGTTGCCATTGAGCTTGCAGAGAAATACGATGTTGCGATTCTAACCAAGGTTCACTCTCTAAGATCACATTCTGTTGCTGCACAGGGAGGAATCAATGCTGCAATGGGTGAAAACGATTCCTGGGAAATCCACGCATTTGATACTGTAAAAGGAGCAGATTACCTAGCCGATCAAGATGCAGTTGAGACTCTTACAAGAGAAGCGCCTCGCGCAGTAATTGAGAATGAACACTGGGGAACTGCCTTCTCTAGAACCGATGATGGGAAGATTGCTCAACGTCCATTTGGCGGGGCAGGTTTTCCAAGAACCTGTTACACCGCTGATAGAACTGGACACAACTTGCTTCATACAACATTTGAGCAAGCGATGAGACTCGGTGTTAAAATGTACGACGAATTCTTTGTGACTTCACTTGTTCGAAACGAATCTAGAATTCTCGGACTCACTGCAATTGAGATTGCAACAGGTGAAGTTCTAGGATTTTCTGCAAAGGCAGTGGTGATTGCCACGGGTGGTTTTGGCAGGGTTTATGCTCACTCAACTAACGCTTTGATAAATACTGGTGATGGTTGTGCAGTAGCCCTAAGGATTGGGGTGCCACTGAAAGATATGGAATTTATACAATTCCATCCTACCACATTGTTCGGTTCAAGTATTCTCATGTCAGAAGGTGCTCGTGGCGAAGGAGGGTATTTGGTCAATGCTGAAGGGAAGCGGTTCATGGACAAGTATGCTCCAGAAAAAATGGAACTTGCCCCTCGCGACATTGTGGCAAGAGCTATTAGAACTGAGGTACTTGAAGGTCGTGGCTTTGAGAACGAATATGTTCATCTTGACCTGAGGCATCTAGGTAAAGAACGCATTATGGAGAGATTGCCCGGTATTCGAGAGATCAGCATTTACTTTGCTGGAGTTGACCCAATTAATGAACCCATTCCTGTCCAACCTGGTCAGCACTACTCTATGGGTGGCGTTGACTGCGACAAAAACGGGAAGACCCCTCTCAGTGGCCTATATGCTGTTGGAGAAGCATCATGCATGAGTGTTCACGGAGCCAACAGGCTTGGAGGAAACTCACTTCTAGAAACCCTTGTATTCGGACGAGTAATTGGACAAGCAGTCGGTGATTTCTTGGATTCAGCTAGTAAGCCATCCGAAATAGAAATCGAAGAAGAAGCCTTCAATGTTCGAGCTAAATTGCATGAAATTTTAATGCGAGAATCAGGGGAATCTCCTGCAGATATTCGGAGGGAATTGACAGAAATAATGGACGCCAAAGTTGGTGTATTCAGACGCCCGGAAGAGATTGAAGAGGCATTAGATGTCATCCGGGAACAGAGAAAGCGATTCGCAACTGTTGCTCTTGGTGGGTCTGATAAGCGATTCAATTACTCTCTAATACGAACGCTTGAGCTTGAGAATTTGATTGATCTTGCTGAAGCTATTGCACTTGGAGCTTTGAAACGGGAGGAAAGCCGCGGCGCACATTGGCGATTGGATTATCCCCAGAGGGATGATGATCGATTCCTC
>CAYMLT010000184.1:5631-6839 GCA_964391265.1 uncultured archaeon | reverse complement strand
GTGAGCTCATCGTTGCTTGATTCTGCAAGAATATATGGAAATAATCCATAAGACGCAGCAAAGCTAAATTTGACGGTTGTATTGTCAATCTTCTCAATAATAGCAGGTGTACCATTAATTTGTAGAGCGGAATTAAGAGAAGATGACAATTCCGTATTCAATACTTCAGCTTCATAACAAAAAACAATATCATCTGCGGTGAAATTTACACCGTCAGACCATTTCAAACCCTCTCGTAGATGAAAAATGAACTCGGTTGAATCTTCATTGACATCATACGATTGGGCGATGTTTGGAATAACTCGATTCCAAGAGGGATCCCATCTCAATAGATTTTCGTAACCAATATATTGTCTCAACGTTTGCCCTTTGTAGAATCCTACGAGTCCCATATGCCAAGTTCCTCCATAAACCCCCACTTCATCATTGGGTTGAATCAACATGGGATTAGATGGCAAACGGTCTTCAACAGGAGGTAGTGTTCCATTCTCTACGAGTTCTTTCAGCATTGGAGACTCGCCATAAACAATGTCTAATGGATTGATAGGATCGTCTGGTGGAATTACATTCAATGCATACCACATCAGTCCTGCAGCTGCAACACTTATGATAATAATCGCAATTACTACGATTGACACAATCCTTCTCATAGAATCCTTCTTCTTCAAACATTCTCTAACGCATATAATCAGTGTAGCATCTGGAAGTAAATAAATCAATTGTGAGCATAATAATAATCTAAAACATAATAATAGCGCGCTGACTAGTCAAAAATAAATCGCTATTCTAAGGATTTGCCTTCTTCTTAAGAGGCAGCTTTATGGTGAAGACTGTTCCCTTGCCGACTTCGCTCTCAACACTGATAGTACCATTATGCCCCTGAACCAAGATTTCTGCAATTGGCAAACCCAGGCCAATTCCTTGAGCCTTGGTTGTGAAAAGTGGTTGATAGATTTTCCCAATGCTTTCCTCAGCCATACCAATTCCAGTATCAGCTATAGATAAAACAAACCAATTCCTTCCTTCTGCTTTGGATTTTATCGTTAGTTGACCGCCATCGCGCATAGCGTGAAAAGCGTTTGCAATTAGATTGGTAATGATTATGACCATCTGATTGTAATCGCAATACATTGTAGGCAAATCAGGTTCAAACTCAGTTACAATTGAAACATTATCTGGTTTGCTAATCCCGGAAAGCGCTGCGCTAA
>CAYMLT010000184.1:0-5621 GCA_964391265.1 uncultured archaeon | reverse complement strand
CCGCATGAACCAATAGTGGACGCTTTGGATGTGCATATTGGAGAAGGCTGTTTATTATATGTTCTATTCTGAGTGAGTCGCTCTCCATAATATCAAGGATTTCGCTAACTTCTGTACTGGGTTTATCTAATGTCGCTTTTAGAAAATAGGCTGTCATCTTGATGGATGACAGTGGGTTGCGAATCTCATGACCGACTGCCGCTCCCAACTCCCCCACAATAGCTAAACGCTCTTTCTGAACTATATCCTGTTCTAAGTTTTTTATGAGATTTACCGATAAAGCGATAATAGCCCATGTTAGGAACATGATTGCGCCGGAACCCACAAAGAATAGCAAATAGGATTGTATCTTCTCAGCTGTTGCTGCAATCGTGCCAACTACTATATAGACAAAGAATCGAGGTGTTACTTGATCTGCACCATAAATTATGGAAACGGTGACTAGAGTTTCGTTTGTGTACAACAGAACCTTAGGGTTCGCAATGTCAAATAAGCTAAGGTCCAATGTGGGTATATCCTCGGCGCTTCGACCCACGTATTTGGGATTGGATGAGTAGTAAACATTGTAATCCATGCCAATGACCATGCCTTCAATATATTCCTCCCCGACAAGTTCAATCATCTGGTCTCTGTTACTAATAGTATCGAAGCCTAGTAGGCCCGCATCCATCAATTGGCCTGGAATCTCAACCTGTGACTCAATACGTCTATCTACGGCATCAGAAATGCTGTAGATGTAGAACCACCCCACTCCTGCAAGAAGTAGTACCTCAACAAGGATTATGACGATAACAATTCTATTAATTCTCTCTCTGAAGATTCGCATCAAAGTAAGTTGCCTCTCATTGACCCTTTGTCACAAAGCGACAAACTTTTTGTCTTTGAATTGATGCTCAGAAAACTGGGATAGTTGCAAAGGCATACTTTGCAATTGAATCCGTTGCTACTGAGTCCCGTTAATATCCGGCAGATTTCTATGAGGTTGTACTCCACATCGGGAAGCACGAGAATCCCGGACATTAGACTTGAACGCAACGGTCTAATCTGGTCTTCCAGAATAAGGCCCATATTTTCATCGTTCTCCTTGTCAGATATCAATCGTTTCGAGAATCTTCCGATTTATTATTGTATATTGAGCAAATATAAATATAAATTACGCCAAAATAAAGCTAGCTACTATGCATGGCAACCTTCATGGAAGTAGTAAGGTTGGTTCCGGTGAAAAAACTGGAATAGTCAGTTTCTTATGACATTCCCTTCTTATTCTCAATCAAGCGGTCGTTGCTCGCCTTCAAAGCTTCTAATCTCAGTTACATCTTGAGATATTTCCGATGTGTCTATGAACTGACCATTATCATCTTTCACAGCGTAGTAGCCTATGATAAGAAATCGTTCTCCCATCTGTATCCAGAACATTGCATTGTCCTGCGTTCCTTCCTTGAAAGCAGTCACATTTTCCCTGATTCCGTTAGGGTGCTTTCATCTTTGGGATTCTCCTTGAGGATATCAATCAATCTCTGTGCATGTCTATTCTCACTCATGTATGTATGAACTGGATGTCCTGGAGTTGCTTCAGGTTCGTCCTGTATCACGTGCTCTTTGATACTCCTTTCAGTAATGAAATTCTGTGACTTAGTTTACTATGGATTCAAATCTCTGCGATGAAGGAGATATATAATGAGACCTACCAGGAAGACGCCCAAGTCCATTAGAAGAGCTCCAAACAGGGTACTATATACTCCAAGCCCTATTGTTTCTATATCATTGAAAAGTAATGGAACTGCTGTAGCAGTGGAGTTGGGATCTCCAACTGTCATTGGCCATCCAATAAAATCCAAAATCCAGTGACTGAAGACCAATAATCCGAAGACCAGACTAGTGTGGGAAACGGAAAGACCTGAATTATCGTTCTTTGAATTGTAGAACCATACAATAAGGGCAGCACTTAGAGTTGCAACAAGTGTCCAGACCAATGCCATAGCAAGTCCATGACTAGGCCACAAAGCAGGCAAGAAAATGATTGACAGGATGTCAAGAAACATACATCCTACTAATAATGCCCAGAGAGGTATTTTCGGAGCAAATCGCTTGGTTGCCAATCCTACTCCAAAGTGTGCTAATAATGGCATACGAGAAGGTGTATTTTGATAGCAGAAAAATGATTGCATCCATCATATGCATCACTTATTCCAATCTAGGAGCCTTTTCTCTCCATCTAGACTTCGGATCTCAGTCACATCTTGAGAAACTTCTAGTGTTCCCATGAACTTCCCTTCGTCATCTTTCACGGCATAGTATGCAATGACGAGAAATCGGCCACCCATTTGAATCCAGAACATCGCCTTGTCCTGTGTTCCTTCCTTGAACGCATTCATGATTTTCTGAACCTTGTCGAAGCTCTTTTGTGGATGGCAATTGATGACACTTCGCCCGATGACACCCGGACTTCTTGGAAATATCCTATCATCTGTTGCAGAATAGTATTTCACCTTCTCATCAGCACCAACAAAAGAGAGGTCAACGGGAATGTGTCTAAGAAGCAAGTCTAGTTCTTTTAATGTCAATGTACCAGTGTTCAAATTTATACCAGGCAATTCTGGCTCATGGTCAGCTTCATGAATATCGATTGGAGTAATTGGCTTCCACACGTTGCCAGGTGTTACCCACGCATAACCGATTTCTTCTTCTCCTGCCCTTACCTTCACCCAATCGTATTCTGAAAGGTTCTCCAGTGACATTGGGAACAGGATATTCTCTTCCTTGTAGATCATATCTTCTACTGCAGTAAGTAATTCAGTAAGGTTTGATTCGTTCACACTGTTAAACATTTCACGAATCTCATCTTCCTTTGCCCACATCACAGTGGAAGGTCCTGTAATTTCTGCCTTCTCAAGCATTGGGAAGAGCTGATTTTGCAGACGCTTATAATGAACGGTAATCTCTCTTAATTCTTCCAACGAGTCTTTGTCTCTGGGATTCTCTCTAAGGATGTCAATTATTTTCTGTGCTTCCTTATTCTCACTCATGTAAGTATGTACTGGATGTCCGGGGATAGTTTCAGGTTTGTCTTGTACATCTAATGATTCCTTGAACACCTGTACGTGTAGGTCACACAAAGCAGTAACCTGTTGAGCTGTCAGTTCACCGGAGGAAATGAGAGACTGTTCCATTTCAGCAACCTCTGTCGCGCTAACATCAACAAGAATCTCTTTGAACTGGTTTTGAAGCGGTTCCACTTCTGCACCTGCATGAAGTTCAAGAACAAGGTTCTTCAGTTTTCTCTGTCTACTTTGAAGCTCCTCTTGCCATTCACCCTTCTCTTGGTCTTCTTTGTCAACTAGCACTTCCTCATTTGCGTTCTTGGAAATCGATTCCGATAATAGAACAAACAAACGGTTCAGCGGCACATTAGCAATTTTAGATACATCTGTCAATGTTGCACGTTTACCAATGGTCTTCTTCAAGATTGGATTCTTCAATCTTTTCAGTTTGGGCGATATTTCAACTAGCGTTTCGAACAGAAACGGATAGTCGTCTGTTAATTCCATGATTTTAGTTGAAGCTTTTAGAGTAGTTGCCATTTTGAACCATCAAGTTAACAATAATTAATATGCTTCCTAATAAATCCTCACTTTCCATTTGGTAGCTGTACAACGATCTAGTCTTCAGGTTTTACTCTACTGAATCTGTTTTGGAAATTCCGTTGCAACGAGATTTCTGAGATACCTCATACTTGGAGATTGGGATGATTTTATGACTTGGCGAAGTAGCCCTTAGACTTCATCATGACGTCCCTGTTTTTCACGGAACTTAGCCTTCAGAATAATAGATTGAGCGGCTATACCCGGCATATTATGCTTTGTGTGATTGTCTAATGTTCTCATCCATTGTCCTGAGAGTTCTGCTTGAGAGTCTATCAATTCATCTGCAAAACTATCAATCTCAATAGCAACTAAATTCAGAAGACAGAAATTCTCCCAGAATGGAATTTGCTCTTCTGCAAAGGATTGATATACATTGGAGAAAATAGCCGCAGCACTTTCAAGATTATTCAACATCCTATCTAGAAGTCCCTCAAGTAATTCCACTTTAACAAGGAAATCGGACTCGGAATTGCTAAGAGATGCAAAAAATAGTTCATTGGAACAATGAGCCGAGAAAAAGGAAAAGAAGGAACTCGTTGGTTCCCTCTCTTTCGAAAAACGATTCTAGATTATCATTCCTGCAGTCACAATCCAAGCGACCAAGAATGTAGCCATAATTGCTCCTAGGTACACAGAATTAGCAGTAAATATCGGATTATATGTTTTGGACTCATCTTGGACACACATCGGGACTCAGTACATCGTGTTCCTCAAAGATTGCTTTTCAATCGTCAAAGCATTAAGAAGGAATGGTGTACTCTATAGAATAACGCTTGAGGAGAGCTTGAGATTTGTTTGAAGAACACGATGAGCATTTTGAGGAAGAAGAATCTCTCGAGGATGAAGAAACAACTCCATCTGAAGTCGTAGAGAAAATTGCCGCAGAGAGTAGTGCGGTTCGAAATGAGCCTGAATCATTACTCGGAGCAAGTGAATCAGAACTTGATGTCTATTCTTTGATCATCGCATATGGAAATGCAACCCTTGGAGATCTCTCTCTACTGAGTAAGGGCATGTCGATTGATCAGATTGGACATTTGATAGATGGCCTGAAAGACAAAAAAATGATTGTAGAACTTCCAGGACTGGTTCCGAGGTATTTGGCTGTTCCACCGTTCGACGGACTTGCAGAGGAAGTAAATCAGGTAACTGAACGTATCGAAACCCTCCGTAGAGAATTGAAGGAACAGATTCGCACGGCTTCCGTTGCTGTTCGAGATGCTCTGATTTCAATGACTCGCGAGAATCTAGCTTCTGTAGAATCGCAACAGAGCGATGTACTGACATCCAAGACAACATCCATGGAACGCGTTCAGAGCAAAACTGCCACCTTGAAGACTCTCAAGGAGGGTAGTGAGCAGAAATTCAATAGTGAGGCAAGTGAATCAATCTCAAATTGGAAAACCTCTACATCTCAAATTATTGATTCATCACGTAATGATGTTCTCAGTATAGTCAATGAAACAAGTGACAAACTGAAATCAACATTTGAAACAGCGAAGAACGATGCAAACGAGATTTCATCAGCTTTCAGATCTGAACTTGATTCATCCTTATCCAGTTTAGAATCCCGCTCGCAATCGGATATTCAGACTCATCAGGTCGGCCTTGAAGCTCAAATCGACCAACAGGCTGAATCAACTGGAGCAATATTGACCACTGCAGAAAGCAGCATTGTGTCCAGAATCGATTCGACTACGCAATCCATAGGCTCCACTTTGGATACCGCTAGCAGAAACACAGCTAGTGCTATTAGTGAAAGTCAGGCACAAGTTAGCCAATCTATCAAAACCGCGGTAGGCGATATAGCAAACCAATACTCATCATTGCAGCAAGAGATTGGTGGTGCCTTAAATGAGAAGGCAGATGAAGAGGAGCATCTGCTACAGGATCATTCAACGAAACTTGATGAAACCCTATCAAGAATGAGTACAAATCAAGATGCATCAATTCAAACTTTTCAATCAAGCCTAGATA
>CAYMLT010000183.1:4940-6853 GCA_964391265.1 uncultured archaeon | reverse complement strand
TGTCATTGTAGAGGTAGGAGGTTACATCTTGAGTTCCATTCCAGACCCTATATGCAATATCACTAGATGCAATTCCAGTCCCACTATCGAGATCTCCGTAGAAAACAGAGATAGTGATATTATCGTTGTAGCTTGTTGGTTCGACAGCACTAACCAATCTGAAATCAGTGTAGTGAGTTCTGATACTAATCGAAATGCTGAATATTCCAAATTGGTAATTCTCGCCCTTTGAGAAGTTGAATGTGATAACTGAGTTCTGAACTAATGCATCATCTTCGAAAGTGGGGAAGTCAACTCTATATCGCCCCTCTCCAAGAATGTAAGTGAAGGTGACAGTGTGTCCCCAAGTTGAAGTTGCCAAGAAGGGGGATGAATTGTCAATAGCGACATCGTGGTCAATATCCCAATACTCTACAAAGAAGACGACATCATCCCCAACAGGAATATCGAGGGCACCTATTGTGGGAATTGCGTAGGTATAGGCTATTCGGATTACTACCTTGAAACTAAGTTTCGCAGCATCGTATCCAGCTTTATCGACAGTAAGGTTGTAAAGATGTTCACCTTTCACCAAACCAGTAACATCGATAGTTACGTGGTATAATCCATTACCCAAATCCTGTTCATTATAGAACGTAATGCCTTCAGCCGTTATTGATGCCCCTGTTATTCCAACATCAGCATCAATATCTGTGTAGGTGATAGAAACAACAAAGTCGGTGTCATATGGAGTTACAGCAGCTCTATCGGGTGAGGAAGCTTCACTTAACGAAGGTCGGTATCTGAAAGTTATTTGAAGAATCGCATCACCATACAGACTACTAGATGTAGTAATTGCTAAGGTAATTGTGTATGGTCCTTCGGGAAAATTAGATTGGTCAATTGTGAAATTGTAACGTCCGTTTCCTAGGAAATACCATTCTTTAATTGCGTAACCTGCAACAGAGAATTCGCCTTGCAAAAGTGAATCTACTGGATCTCCGTATTGTGTTCCAGGTTCTGTGACATTTACACTTACAATGATTTTGAAGTCATATCCAGTTGGGAAGATGAGATCATTAGGTTCATTGTAGACACTAATCTCCATACTTGTTATTGTTACGCTGAACTGGTAATCAGAGGGATTCTCATAGATACCGCTCATCATCACAGATAGGGTTACTGAATCGGTACCAACAGACCAATCTCCAGTTGTTATTGTGAAGGCAAAATCAGCAGGCAATGTCTCTGAATCGTCAGTTTGTGTGGCAGCATCAAAGTTCCATGACACTACATCTCCAGTCGAAGCTAATACAGTGTTTGTATCAAGATCAGTGATAATAATCGTGACATCAGTTGAGTTCCCATAGGGGCTCACCATATCACCTGACACTGACACAGCGGTATAGTGTTTGCGTATCTCAATATCAAAGACGTAATTAGATGGATTCTCATAGATACCGCTCATCATCACAGATAGGGTTACTGAATCGGTACCAACAGACCAATCTCCAGTTGTTATTGTGAAAGCAAAATCGGCAGGCAATGCCTCTGAATCGTCAGTTTGTGTGGCAGCATCAAAAGTCCATGATGCCACATACGTTGTCAGACTCAGGATTGAACCATTATCTAGGTCCGTAATAACCACAGTCACATCTGTAGGATAACCGGAAGGTGTTACTAAATCTCCAACTACAGTCACTGAGGTGTAATGCTTTCTAATTTCAATATCAAATACATAGTTCGAGGGATTCTCGTAAATCCCACTCATCACAACTGAGAATGTTACTGCTTCTGTACCCAATCCCCAAGTTCCCGTTGTAAGAGTAAATGCGAAATCAGCGGGTGTTGGTTCGGTCTGATCTGTTTCAGTGGCTGAATCAAAAGTCCATGATGCCACATACGTTGTCAGACTCAGGATTGAACCATTATCT
>CAYMLT010000183.1:0-4840 GCA_964391265.1 uncultured archaeon | reverse complement strand
AAGTCCATGATGCCACATACGTTGTCAGACTCAGGATTGAACCATTATCTAGGTCTGCAATGACAAGAGTTACATCCGTAGTCTCACCATGCGGTGCGATTAGGTCACCAAGTACGGTGACAGATGTATAGTGTTTTCTGATAATGATATCAAAATCATAATCGTCCGGAGAATAGTAATCGCCACTCATGACAACAGAGAGAGTGACTGTTTCTGGTCCTAGTCCCCAAGTACCTGTTGGAAGTGTAATGACAAAATCGCTTGGATATGATTCTGGATAATCAGATTCAGTTGCAGAATCGAAATTCCATGATGACACATACGTCGTACCACTTAATGTTGCGCCTGTATCTGTGTCAATGATGTTGACCGTCAAATCGGTTGAATATCCATGAGGCGTTAGTAGATCGCCACTTACCGACACAGTAGTGTAATGTTTTCTTAAAGTGAAAGTAACGTTGACATAACCATCCTCAAGGTATGATCCAGCTTTGGTCGCTTTGAATCGATACCAGTAATCACCAAAATCAAGGCTGGTGGTCGCGATGGTGATGCCATATCGTCCAGCCCCGTCATCTACATAGCTTACTGCGGTACCATTATCAAATGTGATTGTGGCACCTGTAACGGGGGTATCAGAATACGAGTCATAGAATACTAGAGTTGCGGTGAAATCATAACCAACGGGGGTTGACTCCACATCAATATAAGACATATTTGAAGCGTGATAAAGATCTAAATCGAAATAATCCGTGGCATTGTTGTAATATGGATGATATGACCAGATGTTAATTCGCCATTGCTGATTAGTGATCAAGTCATCAGTATCCAAGGTCTTTCCATACCTGCCACCACCCAAATCATCCATGGTAATCTCTGTTGGCGATCCACTTACGCTCCAGTTCAGTTTCACCGTAGCACTAGTAACTCCCCCTGCAGTAATATCGTCCGTCAATTCATACTCGACATAGATTGGATCTCCAGCAACCGCATATGCAGTCTTGTCTGATACGGCATCAGATGGATAGTTCAGAGTAAGAGTTGTATCGTGTTGTACGATGAAGTTCCGTTCATAGATGCCAGTCTTGTTTACTACTGATGACCCCACATCAGTATAGTTGAATGTAGCCGTCCATACTCCTGCAGCGGCAGTCGAATCTATTGTTTTGGTAATGGAAAGACTAGGTGAGGTACGTGCTTGTTCTGTACCTCGCTGAACAAATGAGTTTTGACTGATTACGTTGTCATACTCGACTGCAATCCAGCCGCTAGCAAGAATAGATGTGGCAATCCTTACTTCATCAATTGACCCAGTAAAGAAGGATTCACCGGTTGGGAACTCAGTAGTTTCGGCATATCTTCCTCCAATCCCCCAATCCGCTGAATAGGAGAGACTGACTACGCTTGCACCACCAGCTGAGCCAGCATTTGTATTATCGGCGCCATTGATGTAGATTTTATTATTCGAAGGTGTACCCGCATCAGCGACGCATGCAAAGTGGTACCATCCAGCAGTAGATGATGCAGTCCAAGAGGTTCTCTGAGTCCATTTTACATATTCACCACTGTTGGTTTCAAATCCGAATACAAGACTGCCTGCGGGAACGCCGGCTTCAGTATAGTCCGTTCCAACCAAAGCAATGTGGAAATTGTAATCGGCATCCAGATATTTCTCAACGAGGATCATCGAGGTCGTACTAGAGCTTGTGAAGGTCGTTGGAAGATAGAACCACCCTGATATAGTTAAGTCATCAGCTGGATTAAGATCCTCAGTTGAATCTATTACAATCCAATCATTTCCGTCAAATGCTTGAGCACTATCGTCCAAGAAACCTGAAGTTACCCCGTTTCCATTTTGAATTCCCGTATGATTACCAGATGTTGAATCATAGTGCGCTGCACCAGTCGCTTCGTTTGTTACTTGCTCGGAAAGATGCCAGACAGCCTCATAACTATCAGCCCATGAATTCCATCTGCTTTGTGTGGAACCAATAACGGAATTTCCGTAATACAACCAGAATGTGTTATCGGAAGAGCTTGATAGATTTGCCCTGACCCATGCAACGAGTCTACCTGTAGATTGGTCAAATCGTTCAATCTCATGGGAAAGAACTATTCCATTTTGAACAAATACAAAGTCATCACCATCTGCTTGAACCTTTGTCTGAAAATCGGTATCTGCAAAACTGACTATCATTGGAAAATTGGTCACATCTGCATCAACCTGTGCCGCGGGTACTATGAGTTGCATTCTATACGAAAATGAAGGTATGTCCCAAAATGCCCCCGGAGTTCCTGTTACGGCTAAGGAAGTGAACCAAGCTTCGCCGGTTGGGTCAGCTAAGGTGAGACCTGCATCTGCTCCTTCAATCCACGGTGTTGTTACTTCAAACTTTGCAACATCGTTTATGTCAAAGGTAGCAGTATTAGAAAGCGTTTGACCGCTTATTCCAAGTTGAAGGTTTTCAACGTAATTTAGACTCTCGAAATAGAATTTCCAAACACCCCAATAATCGATTGCATTGGAATAGACTGTGATTGTACCACCTTGGAAGTTCCAATCAGTACCATAGGTTTTATTCTGACCAAGTGGATTTGCCACAGCAATGGGATTCCATTCGGTCATAGGATAATCGATGAATGCGTTTAATGCCGTGGTTGTATTTGGTGGTGAAATCATAGCATATGCAAGCCAATCAACAACGTTGCTTCCATTTTCTGCGTAGTAAGTAGCACCAGGATTGTATGTTTCATCTAATGACTGGCCGGTACCAGCGATTTCCATTGTTAACATGATATCAGTTGAGATTGGAGCCGGGGATACAGTAGATATCAAAGCGCTGACACGAGATTCATCAACCCATGTATTCTGTAGTGTTCTCTCAGAACCAACACTTACAAAGGAGGCAGGATCAATCTGATTATTGAATTCAGTTGCAATCCAATCATGTGAGAGTACTCTATTAGAGAGTCTAGCTTCATCCAGTATTCCGTCGAAGTACCGATCATTTGTGAGATCATTGTTTCCTAGAACGAAAACATCGATTGAATCGTAAAGGTTGTTACCAGTTCGAGGGGTTTCAATAACAGGTGTACCGTTTATGTATCCCAGTATATAACCAGTTGCTGAACTCCAAGACCATGTCAGTAAATTCCATGACCCTATGCTAAATGTTGTGTTGCTATTGACCGAAGTGCCGCCAACATCAGTTCGAATTCGGGAGGTCATTCGATTGCTTGCATCAAATCTTGTTGTGACAATATGTTCAGTGGGACCAGTAGAGGGGGATTTTGAAAATGTGCGAGCGTCCTTTGCCAAATCAGACTTCATCCAAATACTAATTGTTACCTCGCTCCAGTCATCAGTGTAAATCTGACCGATGGAAATCACATCACCGGTTCCAGAACCATCAAAATCGATACCTCTGCCTACTAGCCCCGAAACACTGTCTTCAGAACCCATGGTACCATATGAGGTTCCATCGTAATTGTTTGATGTACTATCATATACAGTGCCTGATGGATCATCATTCAAGTGATGAACAGCTGCGTAATCATCCCAGATAGCCGTCGAAGATGAGGAGAGGGCATTTGGATTTCCATATGCCATAGTAATGACAGTATTTGTAGTACTAGAGAGGTATGGAATCTTTACCCATGCAACCAGATGAGCTTCCGTCGGGTTGAAGCTTTGATCGAATAACTCAATCTCAAAGTCAAGCGCTTCATCGCCTAGTCTAAAAACAATATCATCGCCATTAGCTTGCACATCGGTCTTCAAATCGCTATCAACAATGTCAATAAGAACCGGAAAGTCAGTCAAATCAGCTGTAACTTGACTGCTTTGAATTGTAATGTTCTTTTCATATTGCATGAAATAGGCAGTGTCTTCTGGCAAGGGAATCATGTATTCAACGAATAGTCGAGCTAGTTCATCTTGGGGATAATTATTTGTTCCTGATGATCCCTTTACACCCCACTCAGCTTGGTATGCACTTCCCCACATATAGTCCAACATCACACATGTATAATTTCCACTCATCCAATTACTGTCTGAAACAATAGATTGAATCAATGGTGCGATATCTGGAGACCTCTGACGAATTCTGACAAGTCCCAACCAGTCCTTAACAGTCCAATCAATGCTTGTGTCTACCCAGTTATATCTGTCCTCCATTTCTGGTAGACCAGTTGTAAAATTCTCTATCGGAAGTCCAGATGAGTTCTGACCTGCAGCATAGATTCTCGTATAAGCCAACGCATTTTCGACTGATGGCTCTACCTCGAGATATGCAGACGTAATGACTGCACCTTGTGGTATATTTAATGGAAACTGAAAGCCTGTTTGATATGTGTTCACAGTATCCCATGAAGACCCCCATGCTCCAACATATAGATCTCCAGTACCAGAAGAGCCCCATGGATACCCAGTTAGATCTACACCATTTCCAAGCTCATTATCCTCAGCATCTCTATTACTATCGTCAGGTACATATGGATAGGTGCTTGCTTGATTTGCACCAATCACTGCTGTTCCGTTTACTTTCAAATCAATCTGTTCTGGGAAAGGTCGTATATTCATATCGAGTGCAACATTATCAACAAAAACACTAGCCACTCGCGCAGAAGCTTGACTGCCATCAACATTTGATTTCAATCCAATTTCTAGAAGAATTGAATTAGGCATTGAAATTGAGGATATTTGAGCTCCTGGAAGTCTTATACTACCCGAGAGCCAAGTACCAGTTGTGTCGCCAGATTCGAAAACATGATACTCAGTTTCATACCCATTAAATCGTGTGAAGAGAACAACTTGGTCAGCAAGATCTGAGCTGGCGCT
>CAYMLT010000182.1:0-6873 GCA_964391265.1 uncultured archaeon | reverse complement strand
CTTTTCTACATCCACCTTTCCCGTTATTTCCTCAAATTCCATTTGAGTTGGAGCAATAATCTCCTTCACACGTTTTGAAATCTGTTTCTGTGTTTCCGACTTAGTCAGGTCAGTTCCAGAACATTTTTCAAACTCCCTGAGAACTTCAAGTGTCGTTAGCGCTACATGTTGTTGCTTTGGATCCTCAAAAACAAACTTTGCGCCTTTTCTGTAGTCGCCTTCCACACGATCTTCCGCCCAAATAGAACCGCCCAGTGATGCAATGATTCGGTCAACTAGAGTTAAGCCTAATCCTCTACCGACAATTTGCGTTTCAGATTCACCAGTTCTTCTGAAAATATGTTCTTTCAGTGAATCAGGAATTCCTTGGCCAAAGTCCTCAACGATTATTCGCACTTTGTCCTTATCCTTTGTCTTTGCCGCGTATATGTTGACTATGACTTCACCAGAATTATCGAATTGGGCGCAGTTTAGTAGAATATTAAAGAACACTTTCTCCAAATTCTGATGGCCCTCAACTATGAACTGTCCCTTTCCAAAATCCATGTTGACTTTGATATACTTACTTGGAAATTCGTCTTCGACCTGGCGTATGGCATTCACAATTGTTGTATGGATGTCAGTCCACTCAAATTCTAAAGCTCTCTCGCTAAGGTCGACTATTGCTTTGAGATTCGAAATCATTCTAGCAGCTCTTCGGACTTCATCCATGGTTCCCTGCACTAAATTTCGTCCCGCTTCGGGGATATTATTCATTTCATTTACTAACCCTAGCGAAAAAATGAGACTTTGATTTACGTTATTGAGATCATGAGTCATGACTTCCAAAACTAGTGAGAATCGTTCTCTATCCTTTCGTGCTCTTGTTTCCGCCTGTTTTCTTCTGTTAACATTAACTGCCACCAGTCCAATTGAATTCTTTGACGGAGATGATTTATTCAGACTTGCTGTAAGACTCACCCAGATTCGGTCGCCATCTGAATTCGTCATCTGAGCATCAAGGTCCTTAATCTCCTTACCTTGAAGAACCTCTGAAACAAGCAGTTTGCCAGCATCAGTTGAAGCACCATTTCTTGGGAAAAGTGAGGAGATATTCCGTTTTTTCAGGTCTGATGAAACGTAACCTAGGAGATCTGCCGCAGCCTGATTCACCTGCTGTATGATACCGTGAGGACTAAGGGAAAAAAAAGCCATCGGGGAGGAATTCAACAATTCTTGGAATCTACTATCCGAATCCTCCTCTTCTTTGACGCTGTTCGTTTCTCCAGTTTTAGTGTCTTTGCTCAAAGTTGCGTCCCCTACAGCCTTTGCATCCCTGCAGAATAAGGGTTAGAATAGTAACCCAAGTTCAAAGGTGTAAGAACATCAGTTGGCAATGATTGCCACCAATTGGTCCCAGTAGATGCCGTTCCTTTTCCAAATAATAGTTGTTGTGAGGAATAGCTCTTCTTTTCTTCTTGCAAGTAGGGCAACCTTTAATAACATTTGAATATTCGTTCAAATGTTCAATAATAATGCGATGATGGTAATATGTCATTAGCAAAGAAGAATCTCTTTTCTGTTGAAGTAAGTATTGATGAAGCAGATGAGATTGTCAGGATTTTCAAAGCTCTCGCAGATCAGACCAGAATCCGCATCATTTCAAATCTCACAAAAGCAGACAAACTCTGTGTAACTGAATTGGCGGATTTGCTAGAGATGGATATCAGTAGAATCAGTCATCAACTTGCCAAACTTGAGCATATGGGTTTTGTGAAGAAAGAACGAGAAGGTAGGAACATTTACTATGAACTCCAAGACGAATGCATTAGGACAATCCTCAGAACGGCTAAAAATCACATCTGCGGAATCTAAGTCAGTGTGTCAGCACTGCGAGGCTGAACGCGCCTCCAGAGAGAAGACTAGCCTGAGAAAGAAGTACGTCCTCGGGATAATTTCTGGGAGTGCACTGATTACAGGCGTAATTCTGCAAGTCCTACTATTTTCAGATTTAGTTCTCTACAGTCTCTTTATAATCTCAATATTCTCTGCAGGTCGATGGATTATCCCAAGTGGAATTAGGGGACTTCTAGTAAGGCATCTGGGTATCAATGCATTAATGACTATAGCTGCCATAGGGGCATTACTAATCAACGTGCCAGCTGAAGGGGCCGCAGTCATGTTTCTTTTCTTCGTAGCAGAATTACTTGAGGAAAAAGCCGGAGAAAGGGTTAGAACTGAAATCGAGAGTCTCCTTGAGTTAGAGCCGGATTCTGTCAACGTAAAGACGGAAGATACAGAATCAGCCATGAGTCCCGACCATGTGAACATTGGTCAGATACTTGTTGTCAGACCAGGCGAGAGAATAGGTTTGGACGGATTCGTCATTAAGGGGATGTCTTCAGTCAATCAGGCGCCCATAACAGGAGAATCTGTCCCAATAGAGAAGAATATTGGTGACGAGGTTTTTGCAGGGACGATCAATATTGATGGTTTTCTGGAAATCGAAGTCAGCAAAGCATCCTGCGATTCCGTACTGGCTCGAATAGTTACACTGGTACAGGATGCAAGAAAAGCAAAGTCCCCTACAGAACGTTTTGTTTCCCGATTCTCGCATGTCTATACACCAATCGTTATGCTCGGTGCATTTCTACTTGGGCTACTGACCTTCGTACTTGGTGCTCCAATTCAAGACGCCATTTACAGAGGCCTAACACTGCTAGTCATTTCTTGTCCATGTGCATTCGCAATATCGATCCCTGTGAGCATGGTATCATCAATCGTTGGTTCAGCAAGAGAGGGTGTTTTGGTTAAGGGATCAGACCACCTAGAGCAAATTAGTAGAACCAAAAATGTTGCCTTCGACAAGACAGGTACATTGACCCGAGGAAATCTCTCCCTTCAGAGCATCTGCCTTCATAATGGTTCATCCAGACATGATGTTCTAAGTGCAGCAATTGCGCTTGAGCAAATGTCTGAACATCCAATTGCTCAGGCGTTGATTGAGGCGGGAGAAAATGAGAATATCTCAGTTCATGAAGCAGAAGAATTCGTCGCAATTCCTGGAAGAGGTGTTAAGGGGAGAGTAGGTCAAGCAGTATACATCGTTGGCAATAGAAGGTTATTGACTGCAGAAAGAATTGACTTACCATATAAAGAGCATAGCTGTGGAACCGGTACAATGGTATATGTTGTACGAGAGAAGCAACATCTTGGTACAATAGTACTCAGCGATTCAATCAGAGCAGGTACAATAGAAGCAATTCAAGAATTACAGTCCATTGGAATTCGTACAATAATGCTAACTGGAGACAATGAAGAGGTTGCAGCACAAATCGCTACGGAGCTAGGATTTGACGAATATCATTCAAATCTACTCCCAGAACAAAAAGTGGAATTTGTTCGAAAATTATCAGCAACAGGCGGTACAGTAATGATAGGTGACGGTATCAATGATACTCCTGCACTTGCTGCTGCAGATGTAGGAATAGCGATGGGAGTGATTTCAAGTGACGCAGCAATTGAAACTGCAGATATTGCCTTAATGGAAGAGGATCTACGCAAAATTCCACGGTTAATACGAAGGGCGAAACGTACACTGAAAATTGTTAGACAGAATGTGATTTTTTCCATTAGCGTAAAGGCGTTTATCGGTGTGCTGGCAATTCTAGGATTTGCCACCCTCTGGACGGCCATTCTATTCGGAGATATGGGGCTCACACTGGTTGTAATTGCAAATGCCTTGAGATTGACTCGGCGAGCTAAATGATATCTATTTGTAGGATTTCAATGCATGAATAGAGAGAGAAAGGAATAGCAATACAGTAAACACAATGAATGCTGGCATGATAACAACCAGCATGATATCATTTGCAAACTCTGAGGAGATCCATGTTATGATTCCACCAAGCATCAGATTAATGGCAGGGAAGGAAAATGCCAACGGAACAGGTGGATTCTTTGGATCATTCGTGAACACTGGAACATATGCCCCAGCAAGTATTCCTGTAGCTGAAAATACTATTATCATAGGAGCCGCTAACGTGATTAGGTAAAAAGATCCAGGAACCCTGAAGAAGTATAGAAGGAACAGGTAGATGGGAATAGACGTCACTGCGACTTCAATTAGACTAAAAATGTATTTTGCCAGAACAATGTCTTTGGATTTGAAGGGGCTTGAACGAAGCAAGTAAATATTGTCTTTCTCATCCACAAATGCCAGCAGAGAAGTCAAAGTTGCCATCTGAGTCATCAATATTAAAATAAGTAAAAAGGCGGGGATTATTGATACGATGTATTGGGGAGGTATTGAAATGGGAGCTAACCAAATTGGCTGAGCCAAATTCAAGTAGATTCCGAAGGCAGTTCCAATAATGACGTACAGGTACTTCCAAAATTGTAGAGGAGTTCTCATCTTACTCCAAAAATCCTTGAGTATGATCCAAATCATCGGATCATTGAAACGTGACTCAGAGAAATCCACTTGTCCTCTTATGCTCCGGCTAAATCTGCTTTCCGATTCTTCCTTGGATACATTGTTCGAGAATTGTTCGTAGTATTCATAGCCACTAATATTGGTGAGTACAAGCAATGAAATAAAGAAAGAAACGAGTAGTATTCCAAATATGGAAAGCGTGTTTAATCCGATATCATGGATTCCTGCAACTTCCATGAGGATAAGGCCAATTTGGTTTGCTGGTACGCCCAATTGTACAATGGGGGACATGGTAAGAAGAGGGGATGAGAGCAAATATGTGATTGCCAGTATCGGGAGTAGAATAAGGTGTCGTAATCGTGTCGTGTATCTATGTTGCATCTTCACTTTGATGATACTGCATATTCCCCCAAGGAAGTAGTTAATCTCTAAAAAGAATATGATAGAAATAATCAGCAACATGATAGAAACGGCAATGACATCGCTCTGAGAAAGCAGTGGAAGAATGACAATGAACCCCAGAATAACATAGAAGAATTTCCTTGCGATTCTTCGGATATAGCGTCCTAAAAACAATTGATGTGGATGAATTGGCGAAACCATCAGGATATATTCATCTGGGCTTTCAAGAACTTCTGCAGGCCCTCCACCGAAATAGCCTCCTGCCATAGAAGCGAGTGTAATCAGACCGATAGTTGCAAATATCGTTGAACGGTCAATAAATGACTCCAAGAGAACACCCAAAGGAGCGAAAATGGGTCCGAAACTCACTAAGGTTGAACTAATAGAGCTCACAAACAGAGCTCCAGCGATTGTGATAATGTAGAATCCAAGCATAGATGGTGTTGTTATGGTTCTCACAAATTGATTGTAAAGCATCAACACTTCATTTTTTATCAGAGTTGGTGTCTTTGCTTTCAAAACAATCACTCCTCTGGGATTCCACCAGTAAGTGTCAGAAAGACTTCTTCGAGGGAGGTGGTTCCAGGACATTTTGCTTTGAGATCATTTAATGTTCCTTGACCGACGATAGCACCATGATTCAATATGAAGAATCGATCGCAAAGACCTTCAGCCACCTCAAGAATGTGTGTGGAAACAAGGATTGCAGAGCCTTCTTTTTTGAGTTCTCTAAGATGGGCCTTAAGACTCCATGCGCCTCGGGGATCGAGTCCATAAATTGGTTCATCAAGAGCTAGAATGAATGGGGGCTCTCTAACAAAAACTCCAGCAAGAAGGGTTCTTTGTAGATTACCTTTCGAAAGAACTCCTATGTAGGAATTCAAGAACTCATCTAGTTGAAATCTATCTACATATTCACGGATTCGTAAAAGAGCATCAACGCGAGGAACATCATATATCCGAGCAATGAAAGTCAAGTATTCTATGACCTTGAGACTTGGGTAGCATGTGGGTCTCTCTGGAATATATCCGATTTTCATTTTTGCAGAAACAGGGTCTTTAGACACGTCATGACCATTCACCAGAACCGTTCCATGTGTGGGTTTGATGATTCCTGTAAGAACCCGGAGGGTTGTTGTTTTCCCCGCTCCGTTTGGACCAACTAATCCAACTATCTCGCCTGGTCGAACCGTAAGATCCAGATCCTTAACGGCAACCTTTCGACCGAACTCTTTTCTCATCCGGATAATATCAATTGCAGGATTCATCAATACGCAAGATCCTTCAGATGGTTTGCTTGTGTTTTTGGCATTCAATGCATCAATAAGGTCTTGTTCAATTACGGTTCTTGAGATATGGCGTCTGGTTAGAGGTACTCCTAAAACCTGAGCCAATCTAATAAGCTCTGGCCCTGTCATCATCTGGATGAGTTCATTTTGTTGCTTCACCTTTGAAAGACCTCCAGCGAAAAATGCAGTCTATGCATTATGAGATTTCTCAAAACTCGAATTCCTCCTGTTTTTCAAGAGAATCATCGCTTTTCATAAGTGACGCCCCGATATCCGAATCATTACCACGTTTCAGACGTTTTATCATAGACGTAAGAATGTATCCTATTGGCACCTTCACATTATCCCTTCGTGAATCTGCAGGCATATAGAGAGGTGATACTGATCTAAGACGCTCAATTCTACGGATAAGTAAGACTCCAATCAACTGCAATAGTGGAATTGGCAGAGTTATTTCGTGTCCAATATCAAGAACAAATGAAAAGATACTAAATATTGATAGAAAGAGCGGCACGGCAAACGACAGTAGTCCAGAAACAACCAGCAATCTTCTAGATATTTTATTCTGTGTAAAAAGAAGTACTGAAAATGAAAACAATAAAGTCAGAATCTGGACAATCAACAGATTGTATGATGCTTCATATCCTCCGAAAATGAATAGAAACGCCAATCCTGAATAACTACCTGACTGGGATCTATCCAAGAATAGAGTGAAGTAGGAACCCACGATAGAGATGCTAATATCCGGTGACAAATTGCCATATAGAT
>CAYMLT010000181.1:0-6895 GCA_964391265.1 uncultured archaeon | reverse complement strand
GGACTGCATCGAAGAAGAGGGTATCGTCGCTATCATCATGCCCGCAATCGGGACAGACTCCTCTCCGATTCACAGTCATTGTAATCACCTAAGGCGGATGTCTAGATAGAATGAAGAAATAAACTAACCGGAGAGTAGATTATCCTTGTCCAGGCAGGCTAAGCAATATCAAACATTATGCTTTTCTTTTGTGAGCGCAATGATGATTCATGATGCTACACTAGTTGACACGGAATGGATTATTCACCACCGAAGGCATATGCTTCGAGATATAGGCGCAAGAGAGGATATCGCTCAGGAGGCAGAGAATCTCTTTGTTCCGTTCTTGAAGAAGGACTGGACCTCATATTTCAGATCTTTCCATGTCGAAGAGGATAATCGGATAATTGGAGGTTGTGGAGTTAGTGTTAGACAGCTTGTTCCTAATAGATACTCTCCCTCGGGCAAGAATGCATACATCTAGAACATGTACGTTGGATCACACTATAGAAGGAAAGGGTCGGGACGCGCTTTGGTGTCCTATATCATTGAATTATGTAAACAGGAAAAGATTGGTCTGATTGAACTTCATGCTTCAGAAATGGGGAAACCACTCTACGCATTAAAAGGATTCGGAAATTTAGAAGGGCATATGGCACTATTTACCCTCAAGCCAGAATCCAGATAATCTGACTTGAGGGAGTAGATGTTTCATTCGTCAACTGGTAAGTCAAGTGTGCCACCAATACCAGTGACCTTCTCGCGGGCTTTTGCACTTATGTCCTTGACCCCAGTCAAGTCCATCTTCTTGGTCACTTTCCCAGAACCTAGGACCTTGGTGATTCCAAGTTTTGCAAGGTCGATTTGGTACCTCTTGCCTTTTGCAGTAGCAATACCGCGATCGACAAGTCTGTCAGCTGCCTCATCAAGTTCGCCAACATTGATGGTTACGACTTCTTCAAGAACCTTCTCAGGTCTTTTGAACCCAAGCTTTCCAAAGTAATTCGGATTTTCCATCATTGTTCTGATGTAATGGTGCTTCTTTGTACCAGCGTTACCTACACCGCCTCTTTGACCAGAGGCTCGATGGCCTGCACTGAAACCGTAGCCTGCAGCACGACGACCCCTTAGCTTGTTGATCTTCTTTGCCTTTCTCTTTTGCATCTTAGTCACTCCTATACTATGCCTTCTTCAGGCGAACTTCTAGTACTCCGTTTCGTATCGCTGACTTTGCATTCTCTTTATCAACCTTAGAGGGGAGTTCCAATCCCTTATGATATGGACGCTCTGCATCATCAACATCGATTGTCAATGTTCTACCCTTTACTCGGACTTTGATACTGTCCTTGTCAACGCCAGGCAGCTCAGCAACTACAATAATCTCATCATTTTCTTCAATGACATCTACGAGGGGCTCAAGCTGTGGTGTCATTTTATCACCCTCTTCGCCAGGTGTGTTGCCAAAGCGTTGCATAATCGGCTTTCCATCAGGACCTACCCTCATGGAGAAACCAAAGACGAAAGGATTGGTGCCCTTGGGATCTTTCATGAACTCCTCCATCATATTAGGGTCGAATAGGGTTCCATCTTTCATCTGTTCCATCATCCGATCCATCATTTCCTCGATTTCCTGGAACATGGACTCTGGAAGAAAATTCCCTAGCCATTTTCGGAGCGCATCTCGGGCATCATCATCGGAGCCGAAAGGATTATCCCACGACATTTCATCCACCTTATTCTATAACATCTTTTGCGCGAGTTCGTTTATATTCTCGCCTCGGTAACCTGTAACACCACCCATGCCAACAGACCAATAGGTCTTACCACTATAGCCTTTGGTTGGCGGGGTTAGTCTGAAGATTGGTTTCAATCCTTCTACATCCTTGAAGCTTGCTTCTCCAGCCAGAATAGCCTTCGCCAAAGCTTTGATAGAGGTAAATGAAGAGTTCTTTTTGACATAGGCGTCAGTGAGCTTCATGCCCCCTGTGACTCTTCCACGCTTCACTAGTAGTTTGGTCAAAGTATCCTCATCAACTTCACCCCAAGTAATGTAGTCTTTTGATTTTGTTATCATTCCTTGAACACTCGGAGTTGCTTTGTACACTTTTGCATGGTGGAGTTTTACAAGACTGAGCTTGTCAAGTGTCATCTCAATCTGAGGTCTTACCCTCACTCTGCCGCGAACTCTAATAGCCAAGATTACCTTTTCTTCACTGCTCATTACTCAGACACCCCCCCACTATACGACCACTCTTGAGGTGGGAGCATTCTGTAGGTGTTAGTCAGGGCATCTACCATGGCTTTTGCGAAGTTGGAGGATGTCCTTGAACGGCCCTTTGTTATTGACCAAATGTCTTTCAGTCCTGCAATACGCAACACAATCTTACCAACATCTGCTGTAACAAGACCAGTTCCCTTGGGTGCAGGTTTGAGTGTTACTCGAACAGAACCAGACTGACCATCAGATGCGAACGGGATGCTATGAGGATCATGGCATCTGCATTCCCAAGAACCACATCCTCTTCTAATGGCGGTCAGATTCAATTTGGCTCGTGCTTCTGCAGCTCGAACTGAAGGTACGAATTCTGCAGCTTTGCCGATTCCAATTCCAAGAATGCCTTCACCGTTTCCGACTACAACAGTGATTCTGAAACTTTTCTGCTGCCCACTGTCTGACTGTCGTTGGACCATGGTAACATCTACTACTTCTTGGCGCAGGTCCGGAAATAGCATAGTAACAATCTCAGGTTCGCGAATCACATAGTTGTTCGCAAATATCTCTTGAATACTGTTGATATGTCCATCTTTCACAAGTCTGCCAAGATGTGTCTTTGGTACCCAGTCCTGCAGTGGATCTGTTTCTTGTCGGCGTTGTGGCTTGCGTCCTCTTCTTTGTTTGCTCATCATAAATCACCCTACTTGTTCTTCCGACCTTTCTTGCCACCTCTCCGTGCAAGAAGCTTCTTCGGCTTTGGTTTTCTTGGAACAGCACGAGGCGGATGTTGGGCGGGTTTATCCTTCTTCTCTTTCGCAGGCTTTTTGGCAGCAGCAGCTTTCTTTGGTTTTGTAGTCCGCTTCTTCTTAAGTTCAGCCATTGGAATATCAAGAAGGGCTTGCTTTACGGCAACAAACGTTTTTGGAATACTCGTGATGTTTGTTTTCTTTGCACCGACTTTCGAGAACATATTGCTCTCCTTATCGGAGAAATGCTCGTAACTTGCAACGATGTGTTTTCCAGATAGTCTATCTTCATCAGGAAGAATATCTGGACTGTGTGGAACTTCTATTCCAGCATCTACAACACCTTTCATTGCAGCGTATATCTTTGATCCCTTTACTGGAGGATTCAGGCCGATATCTAGCACAGCATATTCAATACCTCTGCTTTTTGCTCTTAGCCCAGCTAATAGCCCTGTGAGATACGCAGAGGGTAGATTATTCGTGGCAGCACTCCAACCATGTGTCATCAGTTCGGTGGAGATTGCTGATGCTTCTGTGACATCACCAGGAACCTTTGCGGTCATTACCTGAACAATGATCTTTGTGTTTGTCTTTCTTATTACTAAACGAGGCTGTCTCGAAAGTAGCAACCTTCGGCGCCTATAGTAGTTGGTCTTACCTTCTCTACGTCGACGAAACTTAACTCTGTATGTTGGACCCTGCGCCATTATTTCTTGCCTCCAAGCTTTTGTTCTGTGATGTAGGTTTTCAAGTGTGCAGTGTTTCGGAAGGCATTGCCCTTGGCTTTCAAATAGAGGTCACGGTAGACCTTGCGTGATATCGTACCTTCATCGCGTAATCGCTGTAACTCGCGACGCATAGGTCGGATTTTATGCATCCAACGTTCCTTCTTTGATAGCTTTGCAGTGGCTTTGCCTTTCTTATGGCCGGGACCTTTTCTCTGTCCCTTTCGTTTCTGCGTCATCACATAACGGGCACGCCCTCGACTTACACCTTTCTTTTGTTTTCGTTGAATCGCACCTTCATCAACAAGCCGTCTGACATCGTCCTTAGTTATGGCCAGGCTAACTTCATCCTGGAATTCTGGATCAATCCATACTCTGGATGTTCCAACCTTCATAACTGTTGATGCAAGTCGTTTCTGAGTTGTGAGCTTCATTATCAGTCGACCTCCATATCGTCAAGACCTTCAAGCTCTTCGAATAGGTCTTCTTCCACAACACTCTCAGGAGCTCCTGGATTGAGAACTTTGAAGAGCTTCCTCTCAGCTTGGTCAAGGATGGTCTGACGCTTCTTCATACCAACTGTACCTGAGATTCTGACAGCATGTACATCAGGGTCAAGACCCTCTAGGTCCGCTGGTCGAAAGACCATAGCTTCGATATAGCCCGATGGATGCAATCCTCTAACAGCCTTTGGACTGCGGTAACCAGATTCGACCATGGCAATTCGGCCTTTGTATTTTGCACGAGTTGCACTATCAATACCGCGTACTTTCCTCCAGCTATCGCTCACCCTAGTCCAGCGATGAGCTTGCTCATGTCTAAACTTGGGTTTGCGTTTTTTCTTGGCTTCCGCTATTCTGAAGAGTCGTTCGTCATAAGGCACTTCCCTCTTTGCAAATTCAGGTTCAGCCTCTTTCTTTGGTTTAGCCTTCTTAGGAGCAGGTTTTGTTTCAACCTTTTTCGCCTTAGCAGGTTTCTTTTCGGATGCCTTTTTGGGTTTAGGAACTTCAGCCTTAGCCTCTTTCTTTGGTTTAGCCTTTGGCTCTGCCTTTTCATCCTTGGTTTTCGCAGCGACTTTCTTTGGCTTGGCTTCAGCCTTTGTGGGAGTTTCAGGAATAAGTTCTTTTGCTGCTGTAATAATCTTCTTAGCACCAGCAATGCTCAGTCCATCTACCTTACTCGCCAGTTTTTCAGCATCGGCTTTAGATAAGGATGCAGGTGTTTTGACACCAGCCTCTCGGAGTTTTTCCTCCATCTTTTCACCGACACCAGGTATATCGCCAAGTTTGGGCTTCTTAGACATTGTCTTGCCTCCTATACTATTGACTTAACTTCCTCGCCCTTACGCTTGCGAATGACGTAGATACCATCTAGGAACACACGTCTGTCCTTGTCGCGAATTTTAGTGGCAAGTTGAATGTTGGCAGCGCTTTGCGACACATGTTCAATGTCGATTCCGCTGATTATTACCTCGTCTTCTGTGGTTTTGATCTCTACATTGCCAATAAGTCGAGCTGAACGCTCGCCTCTCTCACCAATGAAGTTCTTGATGAATACCGTTTCACCTCTGACATCAACAGACATGGGAAAGTGAGAGTACACTATCTTCATAGTGTATTCATAGCCATGTAGAACTCCGATGCACATATTTCGAGTATGTGCGAGAACTGTTCCCACTAAAGCACGAGTCTTCTTTCTGGAGAATTCTGTGGAAGCAACAATTTCGTTGCCTTCCTTTGAAATTTGAACAAGAGGCTCAGGAAAGGACCTTGATAGTGTGCCCTTAGGTCCACTAACACTGACGGTTTTCTCTTTGACTGTGATTTCACAGCCCTCGGGAATTTCGAACCTCTTTTCATATTCTGCTTTCATTCTTAGATCTCCTTAGTATACATAGGCCAGCAATCGCCCGCCAATGCCGCGAGTCTTGGCCTCAACATGAGTCATCACGCCCATAGGAGTGGTGACAATCAATATCCCATAGTTGTAGGCGGGAAGGAAGCGTTTCTCATACTTCTCAAAACCGTCTCGTCTGACTGGAAACCTTGGTTTGATTACGCCACACTTGTTTGTGCGACCCATCAATTGAATTCGAAACATTCCGGCTCTTCCGTCATCGACTCTTTCGAATTCACCAATGTAGCCCTTGATCTGCATCACCTGCAGCACTCGTTCAATCAAGCTTGATGCAGGAGCTATGACAACCTCGGGCTTTCCTACAAGCTCACTGTTGTAGATACTTGCCATTGCATCAGCCAATGGATCTAGTAGTGTCATTCTTCTACCAACCTCCCTAGCTCATTTTCCGGAAGCCGAGCTTTACAGCTGTTTCTCTAAAACAGCGTCGGCACATGTTCAAGCCATATGATCGAATAATCGCTTGATGTGTGCCGCAGCGGACGCAAGTTCTGCTACCTTTACCCATCTTCTTTCGACGTCGTGTTCGTTCTTTCTTAGCACTCATCTTAGATCACCTCAGAACAGATATGTCCGCTCGCGCTCCTTTTCGAGAATGTCTATCCCGAAAGTACTCTTCACGTAAACCATGCTTTCCTCAGGGGTGAGTCTATGCCTATAGGGCACCTTGGCTCTCTGTCTACGTCTACGTTTCACACGATAGCCAGGTCTTTCAACGCAGACAGTGATATTCATACCCTGAATCCCTTTCTCTGGATCGTACTTTACATCAGGAATGTTGATGTGTTCAGCTATACCAAATGCGAAGTTCCCATCTTCGTCCCAGTTCTTGATTAGTAGAACATCGTCCTTCGCCTTCAGAACTTTTTCCAAGAATTCTTTCGCCTTTCCATGACGGAGAGTTACTCGGATTGCAATTGCTTCCTGTTTCCGAATACCAAAATCACGAACAGTTTGTTTTGCCCGTGACTGAACAGGAGTCTGTCCCGTCAGGTCCTCAAGAATCAAAGCGGCTCGGCTGAGTGGCTCGCCACCACCTGTGCACATATCCACAACAACCTTTGAAATAAAGGGCTGCCTCATCGGATACGCATTCCAATCCTCTAGGAAGAGCTTTTCATTTGGTAATGCAACTTCATCACTCATCATGCGCTGCCTCCTGCTGTGCTTAGGCTGACCTTGGGTGTTGCCTTGCCTAGAACAAACACATATTCAAGAGCAGTCTGGAATTGGTTTCCCTCTGGGTCCTCTACCGTAACTGTACTTGCGTGAGTGCCTATTCGTTTCTGAATTTCAATGACTTTTCCTTCCAT
>CAYMLT010000180.1:0-6901 GCA_964391265.1 uncultured archaeon | reverse complement strand
ATCCAAATTCTGCAAGAACTGAGTTGCACATCTCTCTGATAAGGGGACCGGATAGAAACTTTATACCTGATGCAGCAATTCGATCCATGACCCGAGTTGCGACTAAGTGAGCATCTGGGCGGGTTAGTTTCGCTTCAAGAATTAAGCTATCGATTATTTTTTGTACATCGAAAGGAACCATTGTGCCACTCGTGGTTCTAACTCTAGGGAGTTTCTTCTCCCTGGCACTCAGATCCTCGGTTTCGTCTGTGATCGATGGGCGTATGTCGGTCAAAATCTAGTTCATCCCCAATTGTGTGCGAACGTCCTCTACTGTGGGAACACTACCACTATAGAGCATCTTGAGACTGCCGTCAGTTTCTACAAGAATACTAGGGGTTGATGAAATGAAGACCTGATTTTCGAGCAGTCTAAATTCAAAGTCAGGATCCATTTTCAGAAGGTCAATCGTTTCTACAGTAATCTCGCTATTAAAAAGGGCTTCTTCAACAACCATCTTGGCTGCTGGGCAATTTACACAATTCTGCTGTGTGATAAGATATACTGTAGTCAACGGAATAACAATTCCTCCCGGCGGCTGCTCAACACGAGGTGCCACACATCCCCTTGTGGCCTGTAGTCGATTTCATACGTTGAATAAAAGAGTTCTCCCAATCGTAGACGACTTCTAGCTTGAATTTATTCAGCTTTCCCGACTTCGTATTCTGTTGCATAGACCTCATGTATCAGTCGGGATATTACCTATTATAGTCATACAAGTTGTGTAAGTATCTAAGGCAAAATGATGAATCGTTTGTGCAACTGAACATTGTAAAGTTGAACATATTTCTAGTAAGAGATACCAAGGTTTTGAACAAAGATATTCACCACCAATTCGCGCGGAACGTTTTCCATAAAACGGCAGGACTCTCGAAATCAAGGGTAGTTGACACTTAGTGCCTGATACTTTAGAAACCTAGAATAGGCAGACAGACAAACAACATGTGCATTCAGGAACTATAGAGGTTCAATAGCACTGAATCGGATACTAGGATGATTACAATGCCAACATACCTTAGAGCACGGGACCCTGTTGATGGATGGACACGCATAGTCAGAAAAATCATGCAAAGCGGAATGTTGCGTGTTGATGAACGTGGAATCGAAACCCGCTGGTGTGACAATGTGATGATTCACATCATGAATCCTCTGGAGAATCGAGTTACAGAACTGTACCCTTTCAGTGAGAAAGTGCTCAAAGAGAAATATGCGACACAGCTTCTCAATCCTAATCGATTGAATTTTGATTACACATATGGAGAGCGATTAAATGCATGGGGAGATGGAGAAATAAATCAGATCGAGTATGTCGTCAAGAAACTGAAGGAGAGTCCAAAAAGCCGAAGAGCTATTGCAACCACCTGGGACCCTCGAAAAGATACAATCAGAGACGAAGTGCCTTGCTTGAATCATTTTGTTTTCATGACAAGAGAGGAGGTTCTTGACATATCGGTGATGATACGCTCTAATGACATGTTCGGAGCGTGGCTAGCAAACGTCTTTGCTTTGGGAGAACTTCTGGTTCATGTAGCCAATAGGACCAATCTTGAAGTTGGTACAGTTACAACCATTTCCGTTAATGCACATGTCTATAATCACGACTGGGAAAAAGCTGGAACTATATAAGAAACCAAGAACGTGACATTCATATAGTCCTTTAACTTTTCAATGCGTGGTCAGTTACTCAGTGTAACTACATAATTCGACTTCATTACATATATGGAGAGACTTAGATTTGGACAACAAGGATAAATTACTCATCTCGATCCTTCGCGAGAATGGTAGAACAAGTTTATCAGACCTAGGAAAGGAACTAGGCATGTCACATGTTGCAGTAAGTAAGAGATTGGAAAAGCTCGTTGGGCCTCAGGTCGATGATAATGGGAACAAATCATCTCCGCTGGTCAGTATTACTGCTGGAGTAAATGCAGATACATTAGAAATGAAAATGCTATTTCTGGGTCTTGAAACCGAGAATATGGAAGTCACAGACCATATCTTCAAGAAATATGCAAATTGTCCAAGATTAGTTATGCTTGCTCCCGTAACAGGCAGATACAATCTATTTGCAGTAATGGTTGCCGAGGACACATTCTCGTTAGAATCAATTCTTGGTACCTGTTCCATCAGAACTGAATCTGGAATACGGCGATCGGAAACATGGTTTGGCAACTCCCCAATGCAGCCAGAATACATCAATCTCGATTTGAGCCCGTCAAAAGGAGGAAAGAACGCATCTTGCGGAAGAGATTGTGGTTTATGTAAGAGGTTCATATCTGAGAAATGTGTAGGATGCCCATCTTGTGTTTCATACAAAGGCACGATTTACGCATCGCCGCTAACAGAAGCCAAACGTGGAAACAAGAAAGAGTAACAGTTAACTCGGCGTAGCGCATAGCCGATACCGTGAAACCCATGAGCGATGTATTCATCCATGAACTTGCCGTTGTTGATAACGGCGCCCAAATCGGAAAAGGAACGCGTATCTGGCATTTTGCTCACGTTAGAGGAACTGCTAGAATTGGTGAGGGGTGCAATATAGGCAAAGGAGTATATATCGACGGCGATGTCGAGATAGGCAACAATGTGAAGATTCAGAATGGAGTATCTGTTTATCATGGTGTTACCATCGAGGATGACGTGTTTTGCGGCCCGCATATGACTTTTACAAATGATATGTATCCCAGAGCATTTGGTGATACATTCGAGGTTTCAAAGACGCTTATCAAGAAGGGAGCATCCATTGGTGCGAATGCAACTATTGTTTGCGATACAACACTTGGTGAATACTGTATGGTTGGGAGTGGGTCCGTTGTTACCAAAGAGGTTCCAGCAAATGGCCTTGTTGTAGGGAATCCAGCCAGGTTGATTGGCTTTGTATGCACCTGTGGAAAGCCACTGGGTGAAGTGATTTCAAAGAACAAAACGATTGTCGTTTTACGTTGTTCTATCTGTGATGAGCAAGTTTTGATCCCTACTGAAACTTACGAGAAAAAGGTTAGGTAATTCAAGAGTGTCACATATATACAAGAAATTCGTAAACGAGCGAGTAATCGCACTTCTTTCGGATGTAGAAAGAATTCGTAATTGTACCGTGATTGCGCATATTGATCATGGAAAAACTACGCTTAGTGATTCATTGATAGCCGCTTCTGGACTCCTCTCAAAAGATGTAGCGGCAAATGCGAGATTGTTGGACTACGACCAAATAGAACAACAACGAGGCATTACCATTAAGGCATCCGGAATTTCGCTGATTCATGCATTTGAGGGACAGGAATATCTGATTCATTTGATTGATACTCCAGGACATATCGACTTCTCAAGTCATGTGACGCGCGGTCTCAGATTGACTGATGGTGCGGTTATTGTAGTTGATGTAATCGAGGGAATCATGGTACAAACCGATACTGTGACACGTCAAGCGATGCAAGAATTGGTTAGACCGATATTGTTTGTAAACAAAGTGGACCGGTTAATCAATGAGAAGAAAATGGATGCGTCAAAGGTAGCCGAAGAGATTTCCCGAGTGGTAAGAGAGTTCAATGCCATGCTCGGAAAGCATCTCGATGACGACATTCTAGAGAAGTGGGAGGTTTCGTTCAGCAGGGGTTCTCTTTGTATTGGATCGGCTCTTGATAAATGGGCAATCGGTATTGAAAGTCTGTTGGAAAAAACACATGAAAAGAAGGATGCTGCAGAACTCTCTAAGGCATTTATTGCCTTGCTTGAAGATGTAGTTAATATCTATAGAACTGAGGAGGAAAGAATACTATCTGAGAAATATCATCTTGCAAGGAGCATTCTGAATGCATTAGTGAAAGTAGTTCCAAATCCACCTAATGCACAAAAATATAGGGTCCCTACATTCTGGGAAGGAAATCCCTCTTCCGATATTGGCAAAGGGCTCCTTACTTGTGACAAAACGGGTCCGTTACTAGTACTCGTGGGGAATGTGCAACCCGATCGACATGCAGGACTAGTAGCCGCAGTTCGAGTGTTCTCAGGAACACTGGAACGAGCAAACCCCCTCAGGAACTTAAGGACAGGACTAGAAGGAAAAACGCTGCAGATAGGTTTGTTCATGTCAAAATCCAGAGTCGCACATGATAAAATTCCAGCTGGCAATCTAGCATTTGTTTCTGGAATGAAGGGACTTGTCACTGGAGATACATTGGTCGAGGCTGGTTCAGAACAGATAGTGCCAATGAAGAAGCTTCAATATCCAACCGAGCCAGTGGTGACCTATACTGTTGAACCAAAGAAACTCTCGGACCTAAGTTCGGTCCAAGAGACCATTAGCGAATATGTTGAAACAGATCCTGGATTAGAGTTTGAGGTAAATCCTGAAACTGGTGAAATGTTGCTTTCAGGAGCAGGAGAACTGCATGTTGAGATTAGTGTTGAAAAGCTCCTCAGGGCAGGGGTCGAGATACAACTAGGAACACCAATGGTATTGTTGAAAGAGCAAATGACGAAAGACGGAGATATTGTTTCTACTTCAGATGCAACGGCCAGCAGGTTCAAAGTTCAAGCACGCATCGCTGTTCCCGATGTGGAAATGGAATCAATTGGCAATATCATAGACTCGAATATACAATCCAATTGCTATTTGGTAGACGCTAGTGGCAAAATTGATCCCTTTGGTGAAGAAACCCAATGGGTTCGAGAGGCATTTAGAACGGTAGTCCAAAAGGGGCCCCTTCAAGGAGAGAAACTGAGGAAAACAATGATAATCATAATAGAAGCCTCCATCAAATATGACGCGCCGGAAACAACGTGGCTTGACATAACACAACCGCTAGTAACAGTGATTCGCCAAAGCATTATGTCAGGGAAACCAGTAATCCTCGAACCATGGATCAAACTTGAATTGATTTCACCAGAAGAGCATGTTGGAGTGCTTTCTTCAATACTTGCAAAACGACGGGGAGATATCTCGGAAATCAATTCGGAACGTTCATTGTACAAAATCATTGCAGAGATTCCAGTAAGGGAATCATTTGGTTTAGCTAACGAAATCCGTACAGAAACTTCTGGTTGGGCAACATGGGGTGCAAAGACCGGAGGCTATAGAGAGATAAAGAAGATAAAAGAGGAAGAAGAATACTAGTATTATTTCCGCAGGTAGTATCGTTGATTCATTTCTTCTCCTAGTTTCGTGAATACCCGGCGATCTACAAGTGCAACATTATCCATCATCTTCAAAGCCCGTGCTGTGTTTGCGAATACTGCGTTCAAATATGGCTGAGCTTGGACCATTTCAGATTCTTCAACCATATTAAGGTAGGAATCAGTTATTTTCATTATGCCCAGCCAGTCTTCTGCGAGAAGGAAGTCGTATTGTTCCTCATCAAATGAAACGGGTTTCTGTTTGTACAAAGATCGGTCGATGTAGGCGGCATACTGATTCTCAAGGGACAATGCAAATTTCATCAGCGATCTGGCAAAGGAAAGTGCTGTAGCACGAATAAACTCTGCAGATTCATCAATATCACTGTCTACCTTCTCAACCATGGCTAACTCAAGAGAGGAGTTGTACAGACCAGTTGCAAGCGCGGAATAATCTCTATTCTCAAAATATAATCTAATGGTTTCTGCAAGAAGTCCCTGGCCTTTCCAATATTGGAATAATAGAAGGTCGTTCTCACGAACGACTTCATCTGCGAACTCTCGAACCCGAAACAATGATTCTTGATTTGCAGCCTCTACATTTCTTTTAGCAATAGCTAATGCTTGAACAAGATGGGTTACGCTCTTAATGCCTGTTCCATCTCTAATTAAATTCGCTGCCCGTTTTTGGAGACTATCCCAAGACCCCTCTAGATATGGAACCAGTAGTGAGATACCCTCAATGAAGATTGGATTTTCATGTGTTTGAGCATCTAGCAACATTCTATCTATATCTTCGAGAAGTCGCAAAAGACGTTGTGAAAGCTCGATGCCGTGACGGATACTCAGCCAGACAAGATTGTATGTGGCAATAGCAATTTCACTAAACGCCCGAGTGTCTGTCGGAAAAAGGGGAACATATTGAGCAAGAATATTCTGGATCTCACCTAAGGCATCTTCCTTATCCGAATCAGGCATTCTAAGGAGCACAAGCGCACGTCCAACTTTGCTCGATAAGACTTCCAGTTCAGTGGCGTTACCTTTTTTCTGAAGGTTGATTCGTTTTTGGATGGCTTCATCAAATGCATCCTTTCCAACGGACCAGAACTCATCAGATTCAGATGATAGACAAATCCAGCCCATAGCATTATGGATACCAGCGATTCGTGAATCATTTTCGATTGTCGAAGGATTTTGACTTGTAATGAGAATCCTTGCTCGTTCATAATAGTCAAGGCTGGTAGAGATATTATCATGATCTCGCAACAATCCGTGGGCAAACCCCAAACCTGTCAAGCATTTGAAAAGCAACTGGATTTGGGTGGAATCAGGATCTTCGATATCATCAAAGATTTTCAAGGCGTCTTCTAATCGGGCTATACCTTGTGGAACTGCTTCTCTCCAACCATTAGCAAGAATGTTTGACCCTAACACTAGGTAAGTCAAACCTAAACCGTCCTTCGGAGAATTTTCGCTGTCAATGATTTCTTGAACTCTCTTGGCAGCTTCATCAGATATCTCACGTGCAGTTTCATGTGGCACTGCATCATCTTTGGTATCGTTTATGGCTAGTTGCAGGAAAACAAATGCTAAGTGTACTGCATCGTTTGCATCTTCGGCATCTTTCTTTAGTCCCAAGAGAATCTCCCGAGATTCTTCATACATTCCAATTTCTGTTAATACAGACGCTTCATCCAGATACACCTCAAATCTCAACACATTCAGTTTGGTTGATTTGCACATTGTCATT
>CAYMLT010000179.1:0-6903 GCA_964391265.1 uncultured archaeon | reverse complement strand
CTATACGTCAGTCGACCATCCAGAAGATGTTGCATATCTAGTAGGAACCACCGGGAATACAATCCAATGGGGCCCATCTGCCACATTTCCATATCGATACGATGTCTATAGAAATGGAACTATTATTCAAACATGGTCATGGACTGATTCTGAGATTAGTGTTGACATAGATGGATTGTCTGTAGGTGTCTATAACTACACTATTGTTGTCTATGATACGTTCGGGTATTCTGCTAGCGACACAGTTATTGTTAGAGTATCTGAGTCCATCTTTCAGGACAACGGCACACTCATTCTCGCAATAGCAGGTGGTGGAGGCATGATAATTGTAGTAGTTATTTCGCTTGTGTTTATATTGAAAAGAAAGAAGTGACAAACAGTATCACAGACATGCGATTGCATGGAGAATGGATTACACCATAGGTCTGGTAAAAGGGTGAGGCGAGAATGAAGATTGCTAACCTTATTCTGAAAGAAACCAGAGGAGAGAACGTTCCAATAGTATGGGTGTATTGCGATATTTCTGATTTCCGAGATGAGTTTGACACCGTTGCCTGTGAATGTAGTTATCATTTCATACCTTTACTAAGTACGTGAGGGGTGGTACAATGAAAAATGGGGATGCTGTTCGAATCTCAACTCCGGAATTTTCATCTATCAATGAACCTCTGAATCAGAATTGGTGTTGTCTGGCTTTAGGGGCGATAGGTATTATCGTGTTCAGCGTTGGAATGATCTACGTGCTCTTGTTCATGTGAACACGTTTCTTTCTTTTGCTATTGAATGCGCTGTAGAAGAAACTTATATGTTTGTATCACCAAGCAATTATTGCTTGACACTACAAGTAATTTAGATTGGTGATTGGTTATGGTGTCCCAACTTGGTGATAGTATTGCTGGAATCAAAATCACAAAAGATGGCAAACAAGAGCAGAAGCAAGCTGTCTTCTTGACCGACCCACAGAAAGCTATTGAGTTGGATCACCCAGTTAGAAGAGCAATCATCCAAATTCTCAGTAGAGGCATTCCTGATCGAATTACAGTACAGTCAACAGACCCTTTGACAAATGAATTAGCCCTAGAACGAGTCAGGATAGAACGTGACATCCTCTCAGTTACTGAGATTGTCAAGATGTCTGAAGAGCATCTAGATATCCTAACAATAACAAGAAACCAAGTGAATCACCATCTCCAGAGAATGATGGATGAGAATTTTCTAATCCATTTTGGCACCTTGACAACTGGCAAGAGAACTACCGACTACTACCGCCGAGTGGCAAAACAATACGTCATCACAATGGAAACACCCAACCTTGGCGAAGATTTTCTACGTGAACGTGAAACAGGAAGACTCCAACGCACCCTTGGGCTATTCAATATTGAACTGTCAAAAGAGGAAATCAATGAGCTCATAGAAATTCGAGTAAAGCTCGAGCTCATGCAAGATAAGTGGCGAACAAAGATTGCAGGCATGATTCAAAATGATGTAACAGACCCGGACATTACGGATACATACCATTGGATGCTTGAGGCCTATTCGATAGGTTCCGATGAATATCTGAAATTGTTTAGAAAATTTCGAGAGATTCTTTTTGGTGAAATGGAGGATAAATAATGAACGAAGACCTTGCTAGGATTGCAATTGATACAATGCAGAGTGAGGGTGTTGACTTCTCAGACATCCGGATTGAAAAAACATCCATGAATTTCTTCGAAGTAGATTCTGGAGAGGTAAAGGAAACCAAATCAGCGATTATCACTGGGGCGGGGTTAAGGGCATTCAAGAATGGGTCCTGGGCATTTGCACAGACCACCAATCTTTCCAAAGATGGGCTTATTGCAGCAGGAAAGGATGTTGCAGGTATTGTCAAGCGGATATCGCAGGGTTCCACTTCAGAGTATGAGCTTCAACAATCCACCTACACGTCCAAAGCGAGGCACGACATCCAAATTCCATTCGACGACATTTCTGTTGAAGACAAAGTTGCATTTCTCAAGAAACTAAATGAGAGAGCCTCATCCTATAGCGATCATGTAACAAGAGTACGTACCTCTTTCGAAGAGCAGTTGACTGAACTGCAAATCGATAATTCGTATGGAACATCAATTTGCCTCACTCACTCTCTCCCTTATCTGAAGGCGTTCGTTTACACGAAAGATGGAACCAATCAACATAGAGGTGTCAAATTCATTGGTGGTAGTGGTGGCTTCGAGGTAATCTCTGGTCAGAAAGCAATCGATGCGACAGATGAGGCAGCTGAACTGGCAGTCAATCTTTTGTCTTCCAAGCAAGCAAAGGGAGGAGTACAAGACATAATCACAGATCCCGACCTAACTGGTGTTCTTGTTCACGAGGCTTTCGGTCATGGATGTGAAGCAGATAATTGGACCGCGAAAGCATCTGTGCTTGTTGGAAAGCTCAATGAACAGATTGGATATCACGGTGTTACTATCATAGATGACCCTACGATAAAGGGACTGAGAGGGTCATTCGAATATGATTGGGAAGGCACTAAGACAAAGAAAAGGGTACTAATCAAGAACGGAGTTATGAACGAGTTACTCCATTCTATCGATACTGCATCTCAACTAGGTATGGAAGCTAATGGAGCAGCAAGATCTCAATCGTTCATGTTTGAACCCATTCCAAGGATGGGAAATACAATTCTTGAAACAGGCTCGTACAATTTAGATGAGATGGCTTCAGAACTCGAATCAGGACTACTGATGTGTGGAATGGGAGGTGGTTACGCGATATCAGATAAGGGCCAGTTTATGTTTCGTTCCACACACGGCTACGAAATTGAAAATGGCGAAATCGGCAAGATGGTGCATGGTGCCTCTATCCTCGGTCAACACCTAACCACCCTCGAGAAAATTGATGCGATTGGGAATGATAGACAATTATTCCCGGGAGTATGTGGAAAAGGCTCTCAAATGGTTCCGGACATGTCTGGAGGTCCGCATATTCGAATTCGCAATATGAATGTAGGGGGTGCCTAGATGAAGGATCAGCTAATCAACACAGGATTGGAAGCCATTAGACATGGAGAGAAAATAGGTGTCAGTGAAATTGAAGTCTACTTGGAATCTGTGTCTTCCATTGAAGTTTCTGTAGAAGCAAATGCGATTAAAACAGTATCAAAGAAAACGGATACTGGTTGTGGAATTCGAACAATCGATGCCAATCGAATCGGTTATGCGTATGCAACAACCACTAATCCCCCTGATGTAATGAAAACTGTTGACGCATCCCATGGCATGGCAAGAATCTCATCTCCAGACAAAGACTTCGTTGGGCTTCTATCAGGAACAATGAAGTATCCAGAAGTAAAGAAAATCTACGACCCGTTAATTGCATCAATGGAACCTGAGGATGCAATTG
Source organism: uncultured archaeon (assembly GCA_964391265.1). GTDB lineage: Archaea > Asgardarchaeota > Thorarchaeia > Thorarchaeales > Thorarchaeaceae > MP5-2226. The sequence continues at coordinate 3,519 of CAYMLT010000179.1, read as the reverse complement.
AGATTGTGCAGAGAGCAATACAGGCAAATCATGAGCTTCTACAGAATAAGGGAACTCCTCAAGTTGCATCAATCCTTGAAGCGAAGAATATCATTCGGGTTATCCTGAATTCAAACGGAGTATCCTGTGAATCTCAATCAACTCAGATCGGTATGTTCATAGAATCTACAATCAAGATTGATGGTATGCATAGTAGTAGCTGGAAGGATGAGAGCTCAACTGCATTGCATGGAATCGATCCGGAAAGCATTGGCAGAATAGCAGGAGAACGGACACTTGGAACTATAGGAGCAAAGAAAATGAACAGTGGCGTGATGCCAGTAGTTCTATCACCAGATTCAGTAGCTACAATTTTTAATAATGGAAGACCAGGAAGTTTTTCCTCTGCATTGAGTGCCCTCAATGTTATCAACAAAAACTCATATCTTGTAGATCTAATTGGCTCAGAAATCGGATCAGATTTGCTAACAATTGTTGATGATGGTCAAAAGGAAGCGGGTTTATTCTCAAGACCTTTTGATGCTGAGGGCTATCCCTCAAGAAGAACTGAGCTAGTTCGGGAAGGGGTTCTACAAGGGTATCTCCATGACTCGTATACTGCCCAAAAAACAGGTTTGGAAAACACGGGCAATGCAGGAAGAAAGTCATACACAGAATTACCAAAGATTGCGGCTTCGAATTTCGTTGTTGCACCTGGCAGAGGTTCTGAAGAGGACCTTATTGCTGAGATTGATTATGGCCTCTATTGTCGGTTTACAGGAGACTATCCAAATTCCCTCTCGGGAGACCTCAATGCAGTGGTCATGGAAGGCCATTTGATAGAAAATGGAGAACACTCACATCCTGTTCAGAATACAATGTTCTCGATGAATATCATTGACCTGCTAAAAGGAATTACGCGAATAGGAGGTAACCAGATCGAAACAGAGAGAGGAACATATCCTACTATTGCTGTTGAGTCTGCTACAGTTTCATCCGGCAACTGACAATTTTCGATTATGAGAAGTTGCTAGTAGTAGGGAAAGAGAGTGACACCGCTGCCTGTGAATGTTTTTATGATTCCATGCATCTTTATGCATACTAGAGGGGAGAGTATTACAATGAGAATAAGAAACATAACAAGGATTTCAACGCCTGAGTTCGCATCTATTCGGGAGCCATTGAATCAGAATTGGTGTTGTTTGGCGTTAGGGGTAGTAGGGATTGTCATGTTTCTCGCGGGTATGATCTATGTTATCTTCTTTAGGTAGGTCATTGATATTCGCCTAAATGAATATGTAATTTGAAACGAAAAACTGACGTATTCTGCGTGATGAATAATCCATATAACAGCTCGAAGGGATATATAGCCAAATGCAAAAGCGAGTGGGGAGATTCGTCATTGTATATGTACTAGCACTATTAGTGCTGGCCGGTATCCCGCTTCAAGCAAGTGTATTACAGGATGATCTTCGAGTAGGACCGTTCGTGGATAAAATTGTGTACAATGTCATTGTAGGCAATGATGAGCAAGTCCAGTCTCTTATTGATGATGAAATAGATTTGATAGGCGAAACAGTACATCCAAACTACCTCGAAGAATTACAGGCAGCTGAAAACATTAGGGTTGCAAACAGACTCAGGAATGGTTACGACTTCATCAGTATCAATTGTAATCGGTATCCCCTTAACATAACATCATTCAGACGGGCACTCGCTTTTGCGCTCAATAAGACTGGAATTTGTGACGATATATGGAATGGTCTTGCGGTACCACAGGATTGTCCAATACCTCAAACGAATCTTTTCTCGGCTGAGGGACTATTAGATTATACATACTATGAGGCCAATGTTGCTCTTGGCAATCAGCTACTCGATGCAGCAGGATTCTTTGACATTGATGAGGATGGTTTCAGAGAGGCTCCAGATGGCTCTAAGTTCGATGTGTTGATTCAAGCGTCATCCCAAAATGAAGCGCATATAGAAATCGGTAATTTTGTCCTAAATGCGCTAGAAGCCCTATCTGTAGAAGTGGAAATCCTCCCAACTGAGTACATGGAATATTGGCTAAATTGGGAAAAAGGGAATTATGAAATCATCGTCATAGGTGAAGATTTCGCAAATTATGACGTGGAATGGTTTGCCTACGAGTACTGGTCAAAATACGCTTACGAACCATACTGGAACACTCCACTTTGGCAGAACTCAACTTTTGACAGTTGGAGAGAACAATTACTCTACGATTCAGAATTCGACAATGTATTTCAGGCTGTAATAGAAATGCAGAAGATTTGGGTGTATGAATGTCCAGCGATAATATGCTCTCAGAATGTAGCCCTGTCAGCATACAGGACAGATAGGTTTGAAGGATTCATTAATTCAGTGCAAAGCGGAGTTCCATCCTGGTGGACGAACTACAAAGTGAAACACAAAGAGGAACTTGGTGGGCCAGCTGGTGGTGTTCTCAGATGGAGCAATGGGCGGGATATGGATACATTCAATTTCATGGCTAGTTCATCATCATACTCTGAGAATGTTCTCCAAATGTTATATGACAGTCTCTTGAAACAAGGTGCTGATGGGAATGATATACTCTGGTTGGCAGAATCCTACACTGTTGAAACTAATGATGATAACCCCAGTGTGTCTAATGGTCAAACACGTTTTACTTTTGATATCAGACAGAACGTAACATGGTCGGATGGCATGCCTTTAACAGGTGAGGATGTTGCGTTCTCTCTGAATTACTACCAAGATGCGTGGGGCTATCCTGAAGGACAAAAGATTGCGAATATGACTGTAGCCTACGCACGATCATTGTACAAAGTGATTGTTGAGTTTTCTAATGAATCATATTGGCATCTACATAATTTCGGATACAGATGGGTAATTCCAAGGCATATCTTTCAGGAAATCGGACTAGATGGTTGGCATGATTGGAATCCGAATCCTCCAAATGAGGCGATGATTACCTCGGGACCATTCAACGTATCCGAGTACGTACAAGGCGAATTCTTAGAACTTACATATAATCCCACTTACGTTTTCGGTTACTACATCGGAGCACATTCATCGGAACCAACGACCCCCACAGCACTATCTCCTGTTCTTCCGACAACCAATATCCCCAACATACCAATTTCTATCTCAACACTTGATTTAGTAATCACCATTCCCTCATTAATTGTGATTACAGTAGTCTTCTGCAAGTGGTACAGGGAAAGGGAAACGATGTTTATTCAAAGATAGCCCAATCAGGCGTTTCGGGCAATTTTGATTTCGTGGGTAGTGTCCATTCTGCTTCGGGTGATACTTCAACAAATCCAAGAATCAGATTACCTCGAATGTCATCAAAACTATAAACACCGAAGATGTATCGGGCACGTCCAAGATTCCACTCGAATCGTCCTCTGGCAAGAGTATGTTTGAAGATAATTCGGCAACGTTTACGAACTGATGCAAAGAGATTCTTGTACCTTCTACGCTGGGAAGGACGAATCTGCCAAAGTTCGAGAATGAATCGGTTGGCGAGACTATTAC
>CAYMLT010000178.1:0-6934 GCA_964391265.1 uncultured archaeon | reverse complement strand
GCTGGCGCTGCAGCTGCTGTTCATACATCTGCTTGGTCTGGTCCTTGAACTGGTTGACTTCGGCTTCGGTCACCGAAATGCGTTCCTTGCTGGCCGCCTGGAGGAGGAGTTTTTCGTTCACCATCTGGTCGAGGATCTGTTTTTTTTCGTCCAGGGTGACGGGGCGCTTCAGCTGTTTTTCCATCAGAGCGACCATTTTTTTCAACTGACCCTGGGTGACCGCCTCGCTTTCATGGAGTTTGACCAGAGCCACGGGACGATCAATCGGCTCCGCTCCCGCAACCTGGAGTATGAGGAGGAAAAGTATGATAAGGATAAATACATGACGCTTCATGGTGGCAACAGTCCTTTCTCAAGCAATACCCGTCTGTCGTTGCAGGATGGTATCGCCTATTTCGGCTACAATGTCAATATACACCCAATTACGGTTTTGCTTCAGCCAAACCTATTTTCAGGGAGAGTTTTTTTGTTCCGGGAAGTTTTTTATCGTAGTGGAGGCCCTTGCGCAGGTATTCGCGCGCCCGCGTCCGGTTCCCCGTCCGTGAGTGGATTTCCGAGATTTTTTTGCAGAAAACCGCCTTGTCTCTTTCCGGAAAGTTGAGGAGCAGCAGACCTTCCAGAAGTTCGATGAAAAACTCAGTGGAGATAATGTGCTGTAGTTTGTTGGTGATGAGTGAGCGCAGGCGGTCGATTATTTCCTCACTGAAATGATGGAAATAGGGACGTTCGAGTTCGTAGGAAAAGAGTTTCTTGAAGAGGAGGAAGGCCTTGACGTATTCCTTCTGGCGGTCGAATTCCTCGGCGATCAGGAAGGCGCAATCCATATAGTCTCCGTAGTCAAGGTAGGTTTCCAGCTTGAACCCCTTGTGGTGGGTGAGCTTTTCATAGAGGCTGACCGCGTCCCCGGTGTAACCGTTGAGAATATCGTAGAAAATCAGCTTGGACTGCAGGTTCAGATCACGGGGTTTGCTTTTCAGGTACTGCCTGTAATTGAAATCCGACCGGGAGGGATGCGAGCGCAGTTCATGATCGTAATGACGGCGTTTCTGGGGATTGCTCAAGACCCGGTAGGCCATCAGGAGAATGCGCATGGCCTCCTCCGATTCCTTCTTGTTCTGCCTGCTGACGTCGGGGTGCATCATTTTAGCTTTTTTACGGAAATGATGCCGGATTTTACTCAATGAGGCGGTTTTTTCTACTCCTAGTACCTCATAATAGTTCAGCAAGGGAGACCCCTTTCAAGTTTTCACGAATGTGTCAAAATTACACATCGGCAGCCGATATTTTTTTAAAGGCAATATAAATTACTATAAATCAGCTGAAAACTCAATTACAAAAACAACGGAAAAAGGGAAATAGTTTCAGTTTTTGAGAAGAAATAGTGGGAAAGGAATGTAAATAAGGTTTATATGGAGATGTGGAGTCGTTTTCCCACCTCGACCGCCTCATCCCGGGAGCTGAAAATCTCCGAGGACCTGACGATCATTCCCTCTTTTTCCATGACCGACATCAGTTTCAACAAAGACCGTTGTGACCCGAATATTTTTTTAGCCACGAAGGCGAAACCTTTCTTGCCCTGAACCGTTCCCTGGGAAGCCAGAAAGTGGGAGATTTTGGCGTTGATTTTTCCTAAAAAAGAGGTCTTCACCGTTCCCACGGCGATGTAATTGTACATAATCAGTTTTTTATTTTCGTCGGTGGTCCCGTCAATCAAGTCCACCTGGTGGCCTTGGCTTTCTATCCCCTGCGCCACCGACTGTGACAGCCGGGAGACCTGGTCTCCGGCGTAGGCGGGAAAGTATACGACAGCCACTCTCATATTTCCTCCTGGATGGGTGCCGGGTGCCCCGGCCGGCGGCCCTTTCCGTTTTGGAGAAAGGCACACCGGGCGACTCATGCCCGCCGGGCATTGGGAAACAACCGAAACACCTGGTGCAATTTTGCCGGGGACCGGACTTGAACCGGTACAGGCCGCAAGGCCCGGGGGATTTTAAGTCCCCTGTGTCTACCAATTCCACCACTCCGGCTATCAGAATCCATATCGTGCGGGACCAGTCGGACCTTGGTGCCGATACGGCCACGTAACGGATGATTCCGCACGCCCCCGATCCGGTACGGACCGGTGGGGAAGGCGTCTCCCAAGCAGGCGGCGGGCGTGGCACCATGCATGCAGCCTGGTTATCTTAGTAAAAGGAGTTGCCTTCGTCAAGGCGAAAGGCGTCAGTTGATGACGGGCAGGGCGATGGTGAACGTAGTGCCCTGTTTTTCCCGGGTGGTATATGACAGAGTGCCCTCGTGGGCTTCTACAATGCTTTTAACGATACACATTCCCAATCCGGTGCCGCCGCTTTGGGAGAGGGAGAAGAATGGTTCGTACAGGTGCTCCTGCACCTCCCGGCTCAGGCCGATGCCGGTGTCGGTCAGTTCAAAGAACACCGTCTTGCCTTCAGTCCGGACGCGGATGGTGAGGGTGCCGCCGTCCGGCATGGCCTTGCGGGCATTGTCCGCCAGGTTGTACAGGGCGCGGAGCATCCGTTCCTTGTCCAGCAAGAGCGGGCCCGCAAAAGCGATGTCGGTGGTGATGGCGATGCGCCGGGCGGTGAACCGGTCCCGGATCGATTCGCACAACTGGTCGACGAGCTCCTGCATGGTTACGATCGAGATGTTAAGCCGGATTTCGCCCCGGGAGTAATCGAGCAGTTCATTGGCCAGGCGGTTGATCCGGTCCGCCTCGGTCATGATCTTACCGGCGCAGTCCCGGCATTTCTCCTGGTTCTGCGGTGAAAGGTTGATGAGTTCGGCGTAGCCGCGGATGACGGAAAGGGGATTGCGGATGTCATGGAGGATGAGCGATGAGAATTTTCCCAGCGCGGACAGGCGCTCCGCCTTGACCAGTTCGGCCTGCGCCTCTTTCAGTTCCCGGTTGGCCTTCTCCAGGGTGCGGTTCTTCTCCCGCAGGCCCTCCACGAAGCTTTCGTTGCTTTGACGCACCATGGAGGAGACGGATTTCATGAGGGACAGGGCGATGGCCGCGTTGTCCTGGATGATGTCACGGAAGTCCTGGCGGTTGATATGGAGCAGGGTGGTGGGTTCCCGGGCGATGACCGTGGCACTGCGGGGCAGGTCGTCCACCAGGGCCATCTCACCGAAGAGGTGCCCGCAGGTATGGAGGGCCAGCATGTCGGGTTCGGCGGAATGGTAGTCTTTCCAGACCTCAACCGTGCCGTCCTTGACGATGAAAAAGTTGTCGGCGTGGTCGCCCTCGCTGAAGATGATTTCGCCCTTGTCCGCCTTCTTTACCCGGCAGACGGCCTCGATCTTCTTGATGGCCTCGTCATCCAGATCGTTGAAGAAATACACCTGGCGGATGAATTTATAGTGGTCGCTCATGGACGGCTCCTCGGCATGTATATATTGTGGCGGCGTCCCGTCGGGGAAGCGCTATTCCTGCACCACGATTTCCGGCAGGTTGAAGAAGTCGAGCACCTCGCGGGCGAACGTATCGAGCAGGGAGAGTGATTCTTGCACGGTCAGGCCTTCCAGAAACCGCAGCCCCTCCAGCTGGTCAAAGTGCATGACCGCCTCGGGATTGAGGCAGGCCACCCCGGTTTTCTCGATGTCGTCCAGAATTTCCTGCGTAAAATGACGGCAGCGCCGGAAGAGTTTGTCGGTCTCGATGATGAGCACCCGGCGCTTGCGCAGGCGGCGGTTTTTAATCTCGGTGAGGGTGCTTTCCTTGTACTTTCCCTCGTCGATGATTTTCATCTCGTCCTCAAAATCCGTAATCCGCTTCATGAGATCCTGGTAGAGGTGGTAAAACCCGTCGCGTTCCAGCGAATACTTGAAATCGAGTTTGGTTTTGCGGTCGGTGAGAATAGGGAGGAATTCCTTTTCGAAAAAGTACAGGATGGCCAGAATAGCCCGCACCTCGCGGTCGTGGATGTTGCCGCCGTACTCGAAGCTCAGGTGCTGGCTCAAGAAAGGGTAGCCGCTGAACTCGTCGCCATCGTCGTCCTCGGCGGATTCCTCCACCAGGGAATAGACGTGTTCGAATTTCTCCCGGTAGTCCTTGAGTTTGGCCAGTTCGCGGCGTACGCGCTGTTTTTGATACGAGTCCTTGGTGGTTTTCAGGACGACCTCGTACTGGCGGATGGCGTTATTAACCTGTTTGAGTTCGTCGACCGGATTGTTCGTGGTCTCATCCATACCGTTCTAGTATACTCTTGATCGTTGTGAAAAAAAAGGGGTCAAGGCGCGGATGACTCCCGCCTTGAACCCTTGGCAAGCATGGTCTTGAGGCTGCGGCGCGCGGACGCCGTGAGAAGAAGGCCTCACCAGCCGTCGTTCATGTCGTCATCGTCCCTGGTCTTCATGGAGAAGAGGTCGGTTTCAGCGGACACGTCGTCAAAATAGATGTAATACGTTCCGAACGACTCGTCAATGTCGCAGACGACCTTGAACCCGAGGAATTTGAGGCCCTCCTTGGTGGTGTAGTGCAGGTCGGACTGGGTGATGCGCGGCGGCACGGCCACGCTCAGCTTTTTCCATCCCGAGAAGTTCAATTTTCCCATGGAGAGCTCGCCGACGTTGCCGTAAAAATCGGAGACGATGATGCGCAATTCGTGGTTGAAGTTTCTCCCCACCACCCAGGCGGAAATGATTTTAGTGGTGCCCGCGATGGGGATGGGCTTGATTGGCCGGATGGTGAATTCGTTGGCGCCTCGGCGGTAAAAACTGATCCGGGCGGCCACCACGTATTCGCCCAGCCATTTGTCGTCCTTGCGGATCTTCCGCTCGTCCGCCAGGCGTTGGGCGTCCTTGGTTTCCTTATCCTTGGGATTGCCGCGCATGGTCTTGATGGTGATCATGCCCTCTTCCTGGGGCATGGTGGTATACCAGAAACCGGCTTCCTCGCAGTCGTTGATGGTGACCATCTTGAGTTCGAGCGGCTTGTCCGCGCCGATGCGATCGGCGTCGGGCTCCCCCACCGGGTCGGTGAACGTGTCCTGGGCCGATGCCAGGGCGGCGCACAAAAGGATCAACGCGATGCATATGGTGGATACTCTCATATACTTCTCCTTATTTGGGTTGAATGTCCTGGCCTTCGGACCAGATCCGGTTGACTTCCTCCGGGTCCGCGAGCTCGTCGCCGTCGAACTTGGTTATAAAAGTATCCGTATTGACCTTGAGTTGGTCGAAGTAGGCGGAAAAATCATTCACCCGTTCCTGCGGCCGGGTCCAGATCACGATCTTGGTGAGCAGGAGCGCTTTATTCTTTATAATGCTGCGGCGCGATTGGGGGATGGCCGAGGGCACGTTGACGATGAGGCTCTTCCAGCCCTCGAAGTTCATGTCGCCCAGGTAGAGGCGGTGGTTGACGCCGTTTTCATCCTCGACGAACACTTCAATGTAGTAATTGAAATTACCGCTCCACACCCACATGGCCACTTGCTTGACCATACCCGGCAACGGGATGGGGTAAGACTTGATCGTGCCGTCCTCGTCCTTTTTAACGGGGATGATTTCCAGGTGGTTGTAGCCTTTGCGTTCGAAACCGCCTTTGATGCCCAGCACGTGCAGGTCCTTGCCCTCAGCCTGTTTCTTCGTATACAACGTGTCCGGATAGGCCGGCACCAGTTTGCACTCGAGGGTGTCCGCAATGGCGAATTTGCTGCCGCGCAGATACCAGAACCATTCGCGATCTTTGCCGTTGAGCGTGGCCGAATTGTCAAAGTCATCGACTATTTTGGTTTCAATGTTCGAGGAAACCTCGTCCGCCAAAACGGTGAGGGCGCCGGAACAGAGAAAAATACACATGAAGATGAAAAACAAGGTCTGTTTTTTCATTGAACACTCCTCATGACAGGGTACGCGCCCGGTTTGCCTGCGGAAAGAGCGTCTTTCCCGACCAGCCGCGCAGCGACATTAGTTCGAATTATATTTCCTGGGCCCGGCTTTGTCAAATATTTTTCCCCGCGTGACGGAAAAAAGTGGGCGCTGCGGGAGGGGCCCTTTTCCTATTCGTTCTGCGTCAGCGGGAAGCCCGCTTGGGCCCGGGCTTGTCCTTGGGGCGGGGGAGAAGCATGGAAGCCGGGGGCGGTGAGCAGCGTATGCAGGGCCTGGGTATAATCGTCTTCTATTGATATAAGGCATTTTTCCGGGAAGAGATTGAAAGCGGGAAAATCTTCCATAATAAAAAATCCGTCGTTGGCGTTGATCTTCTCCAGGCAGGCGGCCGATAGTCCATAGGCTTTGACCAGGAATACCCGGACGTCCTGGTTGGAGAGATTTTCCACGGCCGTGACGGCCTTGGTCCGGTCCACCACGCTTCCCAGGGTTTCGGTGATGAGCTGTGACGCGTCCATCTCCCGGGAAAATCCCCGTTCGAATTCGGCCAGTTCTTCCCTTTCCGCCGCGGTCAGGCCCGAAGCGATGACGCCTACTTTGGAGCCCAGTTCCGGATGACGGCCGGAACTTAACGCGGCGCCGCAGAGTTTTCCCGCTTCGAAAAAGGCGGATTCACGGCGGCAGCGGAGGGGAATGACATTGGCGGGGATGTCGGATTCCACCCGGGGCATCTCCATGACGGCAAAAGTCGCGGCCGGGAATTGGGGGGCGATTTTAATGACCTCGCCGCTCAAGAGCGGGCCGGTGATAACCAGATCGCTGGGCACGTCGGTCAATGCTTTCTTGAGTTTCTCCGCGTAATTGACTCCCCGGTCCAGGGGCAGGCGGGAAAATGAGAAATGAACCCGGCGAGACTCTTCGTCCAGTACGCGATTGAAGGAGGGATCCAGATCGATGATCTCCAGCCAATAGGTCTCAGCCGCCAGCAGCACGTGCTTCTGCCGGGCGCAGGCCGCGGGCAGAAGCGCCAGAAAACAACAAAGGATGGATTGCATAACCCGTCGGTTCATCGCCGGTCAGTGTACCC
>CAYMLT010000177.1:2338-6989 GCA_964391265.1 uncultured archaeon | reverse complement strand
GGCTACCTCTACATTACGACAGGTCCTGGATACCAAATATTAGCATATACCGCAGATGGCAATTTAGTTGGTCTTCTAGAAGACGATATATGGAATTACGAAGAGCAGGATGTAATGGGTGCAGTTTATGGTATGACCACGAACGATAATGGCGACCTCATGGTCATCAGCTCATATCATGACAAATTCGAAATCTTTAGGCCTCGATTGGTTACAGATTGGGTAACTGAAGCTATTGTAGATTGGGGTGAATATGAGAAAGTCACCGGCTACGGAACAGATACTATTGATTCTGCTATTATTCTGGACGCCCTTCCGGTTGACTCGTTCTTTGAACTCTCAATCTCCAATGATAAGAAAACTTGGTACACTATAGCGTACGAAGACCTCTGGGAGTATCCATCACCTTACAAGTATCTAGGATTCAATATTGATAATGCTCTTAGAAAGGGAGATATGACTGAGTACAGGTATCTTAAGATTGGTGTACGAGGAAATCAATTCCTAGGCATTGACTGTGGGATTGGATTTGTATCAAGACCTCTTGACATTGTGACTACCCTGGAAATTGGACACATTCATACCACACCTAGCGCAGATACTCTATCAGAGATTGTTATGGGTACTGTTGATGGTCAATTAATTGCCTATAGCGGGCTAGGCACCAAGGTCTGGGAGAGTCAATCAGACACTCCAAGATTCTCCTTGGGGACTACAGTTCGAGATATTGTGCAGCTTAATGGCCCTGGAAGAATGCCAACGTGGGACTTCGATCAGAGCATTGCCGTTACATCAACAATCACTGGTGCAGGGTTTTCGTTCTCAAAATTCGAAAGCGTCGCACTGCATAACTTCTTTGGATCAAGTGCCAAGGAAATGATTGTTTCATTCCAAGACGCATCGAATAATGCACATGTAGAGATATTCGAGAATATTGGAACTGATGAGGATCCTGTATGGAACCATATTCCGGGCTGGTTTGCAGGTCGAATGCCAGTTAATTGGCTAAGCGGTGTATCGCATTGCGCAGTGGAAATCGCGGATGCCGATAATGATGGATATGTAGATGTGGTCCTCTCGTGCGTCTATGATGACCCAATAGAACCTGGATATTATCCTGATTGGCAGCTTAGATTCTATAAGAATGACCACACCTATCACTGGACTGAACTCGCCGGATTCTTTGGTGCAGCTGAAGCAACTGCTGAGAGCATTGATTATGTCGCACGCGTATCGTTCTTTGATGTTGATAACGATGGCGACCTCGATATGTCGCTAGGCGCAGATAACCTCTACTTATACAAATGGGAGGGATTCTGGTCAAACGAATATTATTACTACCTAGACATCAATGAAGACATTCCTGATTCACACATGATTGGGAAGGTCGCATACCACGATTATGACCATGATGGAGACATCGATGTTACAGTCGCACATGGCTGGGAGAATTACACTGATGACCACATGAAACCACAAGCCTCTATGCTGTCGTACTACGAAAACATAGGTACTATTGGTACGCCTGTGTGGGAAGAACGTAGAGCTTTCTACGAACCCGACTTCAGAGGAACTCCTCTGAATATGGAGCGCGGTGCAATTGGTCCAGTTATGCAAGACATGAATGATGATGGCGTGCTTGACCTCGTCGTTGTTCGAAATGAAACTATTGACATGTACTTCGCAGAATTGACGCACGACGCATTTCTATGTGCAACTAATCCCTACGTGCATATGGTGGAGGTACAAAAGATAGGTACTACGTACGGTTTGTACGGATATGAGGCTTATGACTCATGGGATAATCGAGTGGAGTTCGATGACTGGACGGTCAGTGTTGCAATTGCCGATACGGATTTGGATGGCAGAAATGAGGTCATAGTTGGATCCTTTGATCAGAATATCTATACCTTCGAACAGGTTGCCAACAATACCTATCGAAGAGCTTGGCGGTCTCCGGACCTATTCACGCCAACTGCCGGCCCATTCTTTGATTACTCCATCTGGAACGATGTTGAGTCAATGGCGGTAGGTGATCAGGACCTAGACGGACACATGGAAATCATCTGTATTGCAGGAGAGCAAATACTTGTTTTCGAGAATACAGCGAATGATGCCTATGAGCTTGTCTGGAAAGGGTATCTCGTCTTGGGTAGTACATTCAATCCGACGCACTACGTTCCGCCGTCGGTAGTTGATTTTACTGATGTCATTGTAGACAAGGATCTTGATGGAGATGGGTTCCCTGAGATCATTGTAGGTGGTCAGAATGTAATTGCCATTTTCGAGAATGTGGGAGATAATGATTACCAAGTTGTCTGGTACTCCAAGATACCCTCGAACGTGTACGGAGCCGCCGTTGTAGAAGCCCTACATTCAGGAGACTATGATCGTGACGGGTTTGAAGACTTCGCCACAGTTGGCAACTACAAGAAGTGGGATTCCAATGGTGAGATAACTCAAGAATCTGGTTTTGTTTTTATTTTCGAGAACAATGTAACCGACGATGGTGAACATGGTGACGATGAATTCATTGGAACCTTCTATTGGCAATATCAGGAAGATGCATTGTACGATATCGATGCGGGCAATCATGACCGAGATGATAAGGGATTGCAGGAGATCTACCTTGCCAGCAGAAGTGGGATTAATGTTTTGAATGTCACCGGCGATAACCTCTATTCACTTGGATTCGAAATTCACACGGATGAACCAACTCAGGTCATTTGGGTGGGTAATACAGATGGCGACAGCTATGCGGAAATCATAGTTGGAATGGGTAAGCAGTTGCTTCTCTTCGAACAAAATAACTCCTATCCACAGTGGTTACAAAGGTACGATTTGGTGTGGAATACTACGGCGTCCTTTGGACTCAAGCCGCTTCGAGAAGATGTTACCGACATCGCTGTTGGTGATACAGATGGTGATGATTTACTGGAGATTCTTGTAACTGCTGCTAAAGGAAATGTCTATGCCTTTGAGTGGCGGCCAAATCAAACAGCTAATCCGAATCCAGCATTTCTACAATCCTCGGCCCTTCCCTCAGATAGTGAGTCTGGTACAAGTGTGCATGGCGATTATGTGACGCACATTGGGACTATGGACATAAGGAGATGGAGGTTAGGCTTCGAATAAGGAGGAATGACAATGAAGAAAACAAATACAATTTTGATCTGCGCTTTGGTTATGATTGGGCTTTTCACAATAACTGTGATTCCTGCCTTTGAAGGTATTCCGCGAATGAACTCCATTGATCCAATGGAACAAGCGCTTCTTAGAGCCGAAGCCGCATTTCGGGACATAGTGGAATTCGGGGATGAAGACTACACTCCTCAGATGGCTGACCTCTACCATAATCTAGACCGAAAATACACTGAAGCAGAAACTCAACTACGAGACTTCCATTGGCGGAATACTTTCAATTTCACCAATAGTGCTGATTACTTCGGTGATATCATTATTACAGAAGATGAGATTGATCAAAATCTTCAGAATATGGTACATAGCCTTCTCTATGGCGATATTGAAACTGCATGTGAAGTGAGTATTCTAGATATCCTGCTCTTTAGGTCTCTAGACATGCTGATTCTGGAATCCCTTGATATGGACTTCATGGGATACTGCTCCGGAATGGCGCAGGCGGCTAGAGAGTGGTATTTTGACCCCGGAAAGATTCCAATGGCATATGACTATGCCTTTGACCTACCTGCTCCAAACAACAATAGGACAATATCTCGTCAGACTCACGGAGATGTCACAGAATCTGGAATAGAGGAGTACGTGTTTTGGCGTGGTTCTGCCGCATTCTTCAATATTCAGCATCTGCTGAATTGGCTGAAAATATTCCTCGGTCTAAGTGATGTTACGGGATCAGGAAACAATCTTGCAGAGTTTGAGAAGATAGCTCAGGCACTTGCAAGAGATGAACCTGCGGTATTCCTAATGACTCAACCATGGTATGATGGTTCGGAGGCAACATCTGCACATTTTGTCAACGCCTATGACTATGATTTGAATTCCAACGGTTCTATCACATTGTACATCTACAACAACTGGGAAATCTATGATTCAGATGATGACTTCTATACGACAGACTATCTTCTCATCAATGCAGATGGGACTTTCTCAAGCACCAAGCTGGGAGATGCACCTGAACATAATGCATCATGGTCAAGAATATCTTACTACACTCCCGGAGATGAATACAACAGCATCATTGGGGATATTATTACTGTGCTTACCTCGCTGCTTGACCTTCTGGTGGGTATTGATATCTTCAGTCCAGTCGATTTGACAATCACCGATCCCATGGGTCGGCAGGTCAGTGTTGGAGACGATGGCATAGGTGACCTTGGATTTCCCGCTATTTGTGTGTCTCATGATGGTCGGAAGACAATACTCATGCCGTATATGAAGGACATTCCATATCAGTTCCAATTGACTGGAACCGATGTAGGTGATTACAGAATGGAGGTACAACAATATGCTGACGGAGCTTTTCAAACAGAAGTAGTTGATGGAACGACTGTACCTGGACAAGAAGATTTCTTCCAAGTCACTTTGACTGATGGAAACTTCACTCTTGCAGAGCAGGGCGTTTACCTCTACGCTCCTACTATTGTTTCAGGAAGCGCAATTGATATTAATTGGA
>CAYMLT010000177.1:335-2328 GCA_964391265.1 uncultured archaeon | reverse complement strand
GATTTCCAAGAATATCAGATTCTGGCATCTACGCATATCAATGAAGAAGGTACCGTATTCCAGACCATTACTGATCAAGACACAACCTCTGCCTTGGTCACTGGGCTTACACCAAAGCAGTCGTACTTCTTCACAGTGCGAGTTGTTACTTCAGGAGAGCTTCCTGCTGATTCTAACCGCGTTGGAGCAATTATGCCTGATGAAGTGAACTGGCTTCTCTATGCAGCAATTGGCGCAGCAGGGTTTGTCGTGCTATTGGTTATCGTTCTAATATGCAGGAGGAGAAGATCTTAGACTAGTCAAATGTGCTGGCTGAAAAGAATCACAAGCGGTCCTTTGGAAGGGCCGCGTTTTCTTTCTTTTCAATTTCCAAGAATTAGGTAGTCAATCATTTCGTTTTCTAATGAACATCAATGTCATAGACACAACAGAAACACATGCAACTACACCAGTAATCAGCAAGATCACAATCTCTGCAGGGAATAGCCCGGATTGAACTGAATATGCAACTCCAAATGTCATTCTGCATAGGTTGTGATTCGTGGCTTTTCAGTTTCTTCAAGCTTTCTATCTAAAAAGGACCACCGTAAGGGACGAATCATACATTGGGCTGATATACTGTCGTCTTTCCATTCCCTGTGATGAAAGATGTTAGAGTCCATCTGAATGCGGAACGAATCGGAATACTTCTTGCAGTTCTTGCAGGTGTATTCCTTTTTGTCAATGGCTTACGTTTTGTGGTCTTTGGAACATTGTTGACCACAATCATGCCGTCATCTGGGTTGATTCTTGTTCTTGCAGGGATTGTTCTTGGGCTTTCGCTTTTCATCGGTATGCTCGTATATTGGAAATTCCGCATTCCCGGTATTCCGATTGTACTCATTGCAGCAATGTGGGGTGTACTACTTAGTGGTGCTTTTTTCATAGGCCCACTTCTTGGAGTTGCTTCTTCGATTATTCTTCTCTACACCAACAGGTCTTCGATTCAGCGGAAACGTATGTTTGCCATAGTATGCATCATTCTTGTGTCTTTACTCCCACTTATTCTATTGGTAGAATCTCAAGCTAGAGACTATCAAATTCTTAATGTTAATGGCTTAGAGCGTCAATATCTGCTCAATATTCCTGAAATCTATGATGGATTAGAACCGGTCCCGCTTTTGATTGCTCTTCATGGAGGCGGGGGAGATGCCAGCAGTATGAGGCGGATGTATGGTTTTGATGATGTTTCCAACAAATACGGGTTCATCATAGTATATCCAGATGGAACCGGTGATATGAGGTATTCACTCCATACTTGGAACTCCGGCTATGCTGATGTTTACGCCCTTAGGAATGGGATAGATGATGTGCAATTCATCAACGCGCTAATCATCTTCATTGAAAACCATTACAATATCAATTCCTCGGCAATCTACATGACCGGTCATTCAAATGGAGCAATGATGACATATAGATTCGGAGCGGAACATCCAGAAATGCTGGCAGGTATTGCGCCAGTATCAGGTAGTGTTGGTGGGCGGATGACCGAGGATAGTGACTTCTATATCATCCCTGAACCGCATCTACCGCTATCAGTACTTCACATACACGGTGAACTCGATGAGCAAGTTCTGTATAACGGAGGGAAAGGCGACAAAGGCTTTCTTGTAGACAGAGTTGATCTTTCTGCAAACGACTCAGTAGTTTTCTGGATTGAGAACAATAATTGTTCAACGCTACCCTCCCACAAATTGTCCGAAAATGGAAGAATAGAGGAGAGAAGATATACAGGAGGCATGAATGACACCGAAGTCCACTTGATAACGCTGATTCATGGCAGTCATTCATGGCTCAATATGACAACAGAGGTATCAATGGAGGCGTCCTACGGAATGAGCATGGCCGAGATGATTTGGATTGCCCTAATGGATATGTGAGTGTCCTTTGGATTTTTTTCAAGGGAACAATGTGAGAAGCTCATCAAAGTGTTTGATTACGATTGTATTCTCTG
>CAYMLT010000177.1:0-325 GCA_964391265.1 uncultured archaeon | reverse complement strand
TTAGGCTTACCCAATAAAACAACTTTGCACACAGGTGCTTTCTCTTCTTCTTCTGGACCACACCACGTGATCAGAATTGGAGTGAACTCAGCTCTTAGTGCTGCATCCACGTCAGCATCTACTTTGTCACCTATGTAGGCACATGTTCTGGGATTCATACTTAGTTTCGAAGATGTCTGGAGTAGCATGAATGGAGATGGTTTTCTGTACCCTGGTACACAGGAGTATTCTATTACATCAAATAGATGAAGAATGTTCGCGGATTCCAGATGTGGGATTGGATCGTTTCTTCTGTTGGAGGCGATGGCAAGACGATATCCTCTTT
>CAYMLT010000176.1:0-7011 GCA_964391265.1 uncultured archaeon | reverse complement strand
CAAGTTTGTCTTTTAGTTGTTCTTCGCCAGAACGAGCAGAGAAATCAAAGTCTTTTCTAAATGCTATCGGAGCGCCCATATTCTCAATGAATGACACCAATTCACTCTTCTTGTGGAGTGATTCTGGAAGCAATACCTCTGCAGGATTTAATCTCGCAATTTCATTCAGAATCTTCTCATCATTCAGTAATCCATCAATCTCAGTTGCGATGAATTCTCCTGTTGATACATCGACAGCAGTGATTCCAACTTTCTTTTCATGTTCTACGACTGCAATTAGATAATTGTTTGATGTATCCTCCAGCATATTGGATTCCAGAACAGTACCTGGCGTAATCACTCTAACCACATCTCGCCTTACCAGACCTCGTGCTTCCGCTGCGTCTTGAACTTGATCCGCGATTGCAACGGTAAATCCTGATTGTAATAACTTGGCGATGTATCCCTCTACTGCATGGTGAGGAACTCCGCACATTGGCCACTTGTCAATGCCTTCTCCTCGAGATGTGAGTACTATATCTAGGGCTTCACTGGCTTTCTTTGCATCGTCATTGAACATCTCAAAAAAGTCGCCCAATCTGAACATCATAATGCAGTCTGGATATTGCCTCTTCAATTCCGTATATTGCCGCCGCATCGGGGTCTGCTTTTTCATCCTTCTCCCTACTAGCGTTTCTTGTGAATCCCGTATTAATAATGCCATCGCAAAAACGAGTCGAGTCAGCAGCATTTATAGAGCACATGGTTGCTCTTCATCTTAGCTCATCTGGTGTTGAGAAAACAGTGCAGTCGTCTTGTGATGTTGCAGTTGTGGGTGCTGGACCTGCTGGGAGCAACGCCGCACGGGTATTGGCAAAGAGTGGCCTAAAGACGCTATTAATTGACCGAAGGAAAACTGTTGGGATTCCTGTTCAGTGCGGTGAGTATCTCCCCACGCCCAGAGAGATGAAAGATATGTTCCCTAATTGCCCCCGCACGGTGAAACTTGCGAAACCACCTAATTGGATTGTTACAAATAAAACGACCCATATGTCTCTATACTCTCCTTATTCAAAGGAATACAAATTTCCACTTGAGGCTAATGTCATAGACCGAGGACTATTCGATCAGCATCTTTCAAATCAGGCTGTTGATGCAGGTGCTGAGCTCATGCTTGGCTCGAGGGTTGAATCTCGAAGAAAGGACAATAAACTCCGAGTACGGACCGCCTCAGGTACATCGGATGTCAAGGCAGGAATTGTGATTGGCGCAGATGGTCCCCGTTCTATAATTGCAAAATCCATTGGCCAGAATTATCGCAACTATACTCGAGATATGAGTCAATCCTTGCAGTACGTTATGGATGGAGTTGACTTTGATCCTACGCTCCCTATGATGTTTTTTGGCCACTTTGTGGCACCTGGAGGATATGCTTGGGTAATTCAGAAATCAGCAACCGCTGCCAATATAGGATTTGGCCTACGTCGGTCACACATGCAAGCTGGTGCAAGTTTGCGTTCATACTTGGACCATCTTATTCGAAAGCATCCAATCGTATCATCCCATGTAAGGAAGGCAAAGATTGTATCTCGCATTGGCGCGAGCATACCTGTTGGAGGCCCTGTGAAGAAATCCTATTCAGATGGTGTCCTCTTGGTTGGAGATGCAGCTGGTCATGTAATGGCATCAAATGGTGGTGGAATTCCAACCGCAATGGCTGGTGGAGAGATTGCCGGAGAAGCTGTGATTTCGCATTTGGAGAATGACCAACCTCTTGCATCTTATGAACGACAATGGAAGAAAGAATTCGGTTCTGAACTATATTCGGCTTTGGCGATTCTTCGTGTAGCTGATTGGATGATGAAAACAGATTCGTTAACAGAAGTGGCCATGCGGCTTTCTGGCTCCAAATATCTCGATGATGTCATTCGTTGCAGGATTCCTTCTCTTCTCTCTTTTGGGACACCATTGGTCTCTAGATTCTTTGAGCTTCTTTGATATTCATTCATCCGCAGTACCCTCATATAACAGAGATAATACATCATAGGTGCGCAAGTGACTTTTAGAAGTCACCACTGGACGGGAACTGGACCTTATGACGTACTCATCAGACTTTCTAGCAAGAGAAGATGCGGCCAGAAATCTTCTCGTGGAGGCAGGCTATTCAAGTGCATCCGCCATTAGTGCAGTCACAAGGCTTGCAGAATTAAGTATCTATGTTGAGCTTGTTAGGACGATGGCAATCCAGCACATTAAAGGCGAAAATATACCTTCACAGTTTGATGCCGAAGTATCGGTGAAGCCAATCAATCTTCGTGGATCTGATACCGTTGATGTTGTGCGTGAATTGGAAGAGAAGAACGTTCTCGTTTCGCGAGGTGGAAAGCATCGTGTTATGCTTAGTAATATGATGAATCGGGTTTTCTCATTGACTGCGGAGTCAGGTGTTGATTCTATTCGTCAAGAGGTTTCGAAGCTTCATAACACTGAAACGTTCATGGACGCACTTGATACAATTGAATGGGAATTAGTTTCGATGATTCATGAGAACATCGATATGAAATACCTCGATATTGTCAGCTTGGCGGAACATGAAACTCCGGAAGATCTAATAGCAGCAGTTGAAACCAGCGTCACTCAAGCTTTGCAGCTTAAACTGCGAGGAATAGACCTTGAAGACACATCCGAAGAAATGGCCAAGTTGATGACAAAGGGATCTGATGGAAAAGAGAACATGCAATTGCTGTCAGACTACTTTGCTCAGATAGAAATCATCTCTGAAACACTAGCCGAAGAAGGAGAGCAACGCTGGACAGTTATTCAAGGTGCCACATCTTATCCTCGTTCTTTGTTGAATAGAGCAAATCCTCCTCTCATAAAGAGCTCTTGGTTTCTAAAGCCTGAGTTTCGGAGTCACCCCATAATTCAGAAATTCCAAGACTTAATGCGTACAAATCAAGAATCCATAAAGAAAATAGTGAGTACATATGAAAGCCATATCAGTCGTGTGATTGATCGCATCTCACTTCTGACTCGTGGTGGCCCACTTGTAGAACCTCTTCGGGAGAAGGCTGACAACCTTCCAGCATTAGAAGAAATTACAAAGTACTGGGAAGTCATTGACAAACAAGGATCTGGTTTGAAGGCACAATCAAAGCTCTTGGAAGGTGTTGTTTCTCGCATGGACTCTCTTTTTGAGATGAAAGGATGAATTCAGGAATCCGTTGAGAAATCACACAGTTTTCATTAACTCAAGCCCATCAAGTCAATGAAGAGATCCTCAATGTTCACTACTTTGATATTGTAACCATATTCTTTCACTGCATCAAGAAAATTGAGTTTGCAAAAAACACAGGATGAGATAAGGGTCGTGGCTCCAGTTTCCAGCGCTTCTTCAATCCTTCGAGAAGCGACATGAGTAGCATTGTCCCCAAAGCCTGCTTTGAATCCACCTCCAGCACCACAGCATTTTGAATCCTGCCTATTGCGCTCCATTTCCACAAATTCAATCCCTGGAATGCTCTTAATCACTTCTCGGGGAGCGTCAAATATTCCGACATGTCGTCCTAAGTGGCACGGGTCATGATATGTCACTCTCTCATTATATTCCCTTTTCCAATTCAATTCTCCTTTCTTATGTTTAAGAGCTAGGAACTGCGATAGGTGCTGAGTAGAGAAGGGTAGAATACCTCCTCTCTCTCTATAGAATTTTGGCCAATCCAGTGTTGTTGTACGGTAACATCCGGAGCAAGAGTAAATTAGATGCTCTACTCCTCTTCTCTTGAATTCCTCCACATTGTGATTGATTACTTCTCCAACATCAAGTTCTCCAACAAGGTCTTTGGAGCCATCTTCCCGCTTCTTATACACGGGTTTCTTAACTTGCCCTGTTCTGATTAAAGGGCTGCAACAACAAAACTCGTCGCTACCAAGAATCTGGGGTTCAATACCAAAATGGTTGAGCATTTTCACAGTAGCAACCGGAATTTCTGGTCGTCTAAAGGATCCGGTACATCCAACAAAATACCCCCATTTTGAATCATCTGATACTTTTAGCTCCGGAGTAACCCAATCTGCACGTGCCATCGGATTCTCATCAAAGGGGTTGTGTTTGTAAAACACTCTATCTCCCATTGCTCCAAGTTTGGCATATGGCCCCTTGCCAATTTCAACAAGACGTTTACGTAAGTCTTCTATGATATCAACGTATGGCACTTTGATTGGACATCTCTCAACGCATTGCTCGCAAGTTGTACAGGCATAGACTGCCCGTACAAAATCCTCGTCAACAGATAGATTGCGTTCTACATACGACCGCAATAGTCGTAGACGACCTCCTGCAAACATTGCTTCTGTGCCGAATTCATCATAGCTAGTGCAAGTCCATCTACATGTTGAACAATTGCTGCACATCACAATTTTATCAGGATCGAAATCAAACTCACTAGTAAAAAAACTCCTCATCTCTCAAATTTCCTCCTTCACCCAATCAGGTACTTGCAGAATATTCTCGGCTACATGAAATATAGCAGATAGTCTTCTGATACGTCCATTCATAGTAAACATTAGATTCAGTCGTCGATAGGTTAGATTAGAATGGGTTAGTTTGTCGGGATTCATTATTCGGTCCGAATCCCATTGTTGACGAACATCCATGTAATATCTATGCTCTTCCGGTTGAAACTTCTTTAGATAGACAGTATTTTGTAAGCCAATGGTATAGAGTTTTGCCCCTATTTTGTATGCTTCCTTGACCATTTGGTGAAGCATTGACTTTCCTGCCATAAAATGCATCCAATGGCGATGATCGGATGGGGCAAAAGCGCAGAAGCGTACATTCGTTTCAGGACCAAGTACTGAATAGAAACACGAATTGATTCTGTATTTCTTGGCAATACTATACATCATCTTCGTGAGTTTTGGAACCATTTCTGGCTTTATCCAGAAATTCTGCATAGAGAGTGTTGGAACCTCCAGCTTCAGCTTCATTTCTATGATGAACCTGTCTTGCCAGTTTTTCTCGTAATAGTCCTTTCCTACATCAAAACCTCCTGAAGATTCGAAAACCTCGCGAGCCAATTTCAGACCTTGTTCTACTTCCTTTTTTGTTCCATCATACGTAACAACGATAAAACACCCATTCTTCGCATGAGGTGGAAGTCCGCCATGACTTCGCCATTCATATTCAAGATCTGTTATTCTAAGGTAAACCGGCTTGAGTGATGCGTTGGCAATCCATCTTGCCATGTCATATGCCTTCTCAACAGAATCAAAAGAAAACATCATACCATCGACGCAATCGGGTTTCGCGCGTATCTTCATTTTTAGTGAAACTACAACACCGGCAATCCCACTCGTTCCATAGAATGGTTTCATATTATCGCCATTGATAGTATCAATTGTACCATCAGGACGAACGACAGTCATCTCCAGAATATTGTCGATTATAGTACCAAACTTTGGTGTACCTATTCCCGCCTTGCCGCCAATCGCCAACCATCCTCCGAGGGTTGACGCGGGCGCGCTCTGAGGTGTGACTCTTAAAGCAAGGTTATGTTTAGCGATTTTCCGTTCAAGCACTTCCCATACAATTCCTGCCTGAACATGAACCCACATCGCTTCAGTATTAATATCAATTATTTTGTCAAGCGCTTTTGTATCCAGAACTATTCCACCACGTGTGGGACTTGCAGAACCGTAATAGCAGGTTCCACCACCTCTAGGTACAACAGGTATCTTTCTTGATGATGCGAACTTCAGAATTGTTGAAACTTGATCTGTCGATGTTGGCCAAGCAACATAATCTGCGAGCCATTTCTTTTTCCATCTATAGTGATAATAAGGAATCCCTGTAGTATCCCCACTAGCAGATAGACGCTCAGTCGTGCTTGAGCTTACCCACGACAGCTCCGATAACTCTTGAATATCTTCGATAACCTGATCCACATCGAAACCTCCTAAATCAAAAATTGGATAGATCCCATGATAAAAACGGTAGTCCATGATACAAGGGCAACTAATCCTGGAATCTTCGTTCTAACCCCAGAAATGCCTGTTACAAAAGCAGTGATTCCGGATGCATACCCGATTATGCCAATGATGATATGAGCGAAATGGAATAGATCCACTGAAGAACTCAAAACTGCTGTCGTTCCGGGTATTATTCCAATAATATTGATTGTTGTTAGCAGCAAAGACAATCCTGCACATACCCCATGTGCAAATGTGTATTTCTCTTTGGAAATTTGGTACAGCAGAGTTCCAATTGCTAGTAAGACAATTGCTGGAAGTCCAAGAATTATGGTCATGTGGAAGTTTGGGATTATTTGCAAAGTATTTCTTTCTCCTTTCATCTCATATTAATGCCAGATTCTTCTAAGCAGTCTCATGAATGGTCTTCCAATGGACAAAACGAACCCCACTGGTATCAGATTTACAATCTCGATGAGGATATATCCAATGCACATCCCCAACCAAAACCTAATGATGAAATCGAATGTTGTCACTGGTACAATCCAAGGAACATATGCTCCAATTATGCTTGGAAATAGAAGTCCCGATAAGTACAGTACAATTGGAACAGCTATTCCTGCTGCCCACATTACTATTAGATTGAATCTCAAAGAGAGATTCAAAGGACCTGAGAAGACTTTGTTTGGATTCACGCTCTTCTTTGGGTCCAGTCGTTTCTTTAGTTCAGCCATTTGTCCAAGTTTCTTCTTACCATAATATGATCGTGAATGGGGTACATTCCACATTCCAATGCTGTATGCTCTTCCACCATTCTTTATTCCTATATCTATAAAATCAAGGGATCTATACCATCCCATAAGGAATGAGATTCTCCGCCGCTCATCATCAAGAAACCATGCTAATGCAGCAACTTCACCCATGTTAGTGATTGCACCCTCAACAGCAAATTGCTCTCCTTTGAAGTGATCATCAATATCTATCAAAAAGTCTTCAAGGTCTTCCAATGGAACATAGACTTCTGAAGGTGCAAGACTTGGGCCAAGTCGTTTTATTCGCATT
>CAYMLT010000175.1:6192-7019 GCA_964391265.1 uncultured archaeon | reverse complement strand
CAGTATCAAACAGCTGAACTTGTTGTTAGAGATTATGTGATTAGCACAAAGTTTCTCTGGCAGGCTTATACTCTCATGCTAATTGCTACACTTGTTTCAATGCCGTTTTTCAAAAATGATAAGACGGTTTTGAAGAATACATTCAATAAATTCCTCAAAAGGGCTCCTCGCCCTGTTCTGGCCGCAGCTATCTTCTTTGCTATGGCTGAGGTTCTCAACTTCAGTGGTTTCGTTCCAGGCGCTGGAGGGATCTGGATATTCCCTACCGACCCAACAAACAATATGGTCTATTTGCTGGCATCTCTTACATCCACCTCACTAGGAACAGCCTATCCATTGACAGCAGCTTTTCTGGGTCTACTTGCTGGGTTCATCTCCGGGTCAGAAACCTCTGCTATTGCAATGTTCACAAACTATCATTATCAAGCAAGTACTGCCATTGGAGCCAATGCTGTAGTTGTAGCGGCTTCAAGTGGAATTGGTGGTGGACTGGCGAGTGTGCTGAGTCCCGCTAAGATTCAAAATGCAGCAGCAGTAATTGATCAGATTGGGATAGAAGGGCAAGTCATACGGTATGGTGCTGTGGTTGCCATATTGATGACGACCGCCGTGGCGATAATGACGATGCTATGGGCGTTCGCCTAACGAGAATGCCCCTGTTGGGCCTTTAACACATCTATCTTTGCAGCCATAATAAAGTCATTATTGTGCAAGCCTTCTATTGCGTGAGTCCAGAGCGTGAAAACAACGAGATTCCACTGAATGAAGATATCAGGATGGTGGTCCTGTTCATCAGCAACAACAGCAACTCTATTGACAAAGTCCAT
>CAYMLT010000175.1:0-6182 GCA_964391265.1 uncultured archaeon | reverse complement strand
AGATACTCCTTTCGAATTTTCTTTATGCCTTCTTCCTCAACTTCCATCCATCCTGAAACGTGCGGAAGCAATTCCTGAATACTCGACTCCTCCAATGGCGGCATTCCTCCTCTACAGGGAATGCACTGGAGTGCTGCAAGTTCTTTCCTATTTATGCTCATCGTCAATCTCTCTTAATACTGAAATGCGAATACCTCGGGAAATAATTCTTTTTGGTTAAACTCATATCCTCATTTATCGATTAGAATAATTAAACAATTATGGAGGTATTCAAATGAATAATGAAATCAAAGCGACTCCTATTCAGCATGCAAAAGTCTTGGCGATGCTTTATGGATCTATATGTATCTTCATCGCCATCGTGTTTTTCTCAACAGGCTGGATGCTGTCCAACACCGCAGAGCAACGGCTTCGTGCATTTACGCTGGTCTGGATTGCAGGCTTGATGACAATACCAATATTTCTCGAACTCCTGAGATCTCTTTTCAAATCAGGTATGAACTCCCTGGTGGTTGCTTCGATGGGAATCCTGAACATCGCATTTGTCAGCATGATTCTTGTTGTATATGCGGATTTGATCGTATATGATATTGCTGACACACCCATTCTCATGGTCATCATTTTCTTGGGTTTGGAAAGCCTATTTATGCTCTTAGTAGCCATGTGGATGGCTTGGATGTTTTGGAAAGGAAGAAGTGCTGAAGCATCTGGCTAAGAATAAGTCATCAAATATCGATGATTCCTCATATGAAGGCGCAAGTATATGAGGTAATCTATCTTTTCGATAATTTATGCTAGATCGGGTTACTGAGAGAGTATATGCTGATACATCTGGCCAATACGGCGGCAACTTCGGATTCGTTGTTTTGGATGATCAAGTTGTATTCATCGATGCTGGGATGGTTCATCTTCATATGGCAGAGGTATGCAATTGGATAGAGACTGAATTCTCCTTGCCAGTTTCAAAATTAATCTATACACATTCTCACAGCGACCATGTTTGGGGTGCTCAGGGGTTGGGTAGTGTGAGTCGCATCAGCTCTATACCCACACAAGAGAATTGTGCTCAAAATATGAAAACCCAATGGAAGCACACGGCTATACATGAATCTGCAAAAACTTGGGAAAAGGAAAGACCTACATTATGGGATGCTGTACAGACACTGGAGATTCAATTACCAGATATCACTTTTAAGGATACACTTACGATTGGCATCAACAATGAATTATCTCTGTATCTGTTTGGTGGACACACATCTGGGTCATCTATAGTCGTAGTTGAACCTGAGCATATTGTTTTTGTTGGCGATCTTATATTCAATGGAGTTTTTCCCTACATCGGTGATTCAAGTTGTAATCCCGATAGATGGATCATGGCTTTGCAGAAGGTAGTTGCTGCGGATTATTCAATAATCATTCCTGGCCACGGACAACTCTGCAAGAATGATGAGATAGAGCGGCAGTTAGTATTCTTTGAAGGTTTCAAAGACCGAGTTAATTCTGCCATAGAGAACGGCATACCCATTGATGAATTTCAAGAGAAGGGATTGGTTCCAACCCTATATGAAACAACTCCAGAACGACTAAAGATGGCAATAGACCTGTACTTCGAATTCTATTCATAGGTGATATGGCAATGCAACTCATGGAAAAATGCAAAGTCGGAAGCCTTACTCTTGAGAATCGACTAATAATGTTGGCCACGCATCTTGGATATTGTGATGCTGATGGCATCGTCAATGACCGAGTAATTGAGTTCTACAAGGAACGAGCTAAGTACCACCCAGGACTAATAATCGTGGGCGGTTGTTTTACTGAGCATTTCGGAAGAAGTAGCCCTACAATGATTGGAAATAGTATGTATGGACACATTCCGGGCTTGTCGAAACTTGCTGATGCAATTCACAATTGCAATGTACCTGTTGCCGCTCAATTATACCATGCTGGTAGATACTCGAATGAAGCTTTTTTAGGTGCCCCGCCAGTGTCTGCGTCATCGGTAGATTCACGCCTCTTTAGAAGTAAACCCAGGCCGCTCAATCTGGATGAGATTGCAGGTACAGTTGATAATTTTGGATTGGCTGCGGAACGTGCAAAGGAGGCTGGATTTGATGCCGTAGAGATCCTTGGTTCTGCTGGATACCTCATCAACCAGTTCTTGGCTCGAGCAACTAACAAGAGGAAAGACGAATACAATGGTGCTTTCAGAGATCGTGCAAGATTTGCTCTTGAGGTTGTACAATCAGTACGGGAGTATGTTGGTGATGACTTCACAATCTTGTATCGAATGAGTGGCGAAGATTTCATTGAGAATGGCACAACTCTTGAAGAAAATAAGCAATTAGCCCCGTGGCTTGTAGAAGCAGGCGTTGATTGTATCGATGTAACTGGAGGCTGGCACGAGACCCGCGTTCCTCAGATTACGATGGATGTGCCGCGGGGCCACTTCGCATATCTTGCAGAAGGAATCGCTGAAGTTGTTGATGTTCCGGTTGTTGCATGCAATCGAATTAGCAGTCCCACAATAGCAGAACATATTCTCCAGCGTGGCAAAGCACAACTAATAGGAATGTCTCGTGGATTCATTGCGGATCCTGAAATACCTGAGAAGATTCGAACCAATCAATCAGATAGGATTCGGACATGCATAGGGTGCAATCTTGGCTGTCTTGATCAAGTCTTTTCGATGAAACCAGTAATCTGTGCAATTAACCCAATAGCAGGATATGAGTGTGAGCGAGAAATCGGCCCCAAGGGGGCAGGGAAGATAGCAGTCATTGGAGGAGGCCCTGCAGGGATGGAATCATCTCGAATTCTTGCCCATCGTGGGTTTAGCGTTACCCTATATGAGAAGGAGAAGCGAATAGGGGGGCTTCTGAATTTGGCATCTAGGGTACCACTTCGCGGAGAATTTGCGTCTTTCGTGGTCTACATGACGAGGGAATTGACTGCTCTTGGTGTTGATATTAGGCTTAACTCTGAAGCTACCGTTGAAAAACTAACTGAAGAGAAATACGATGCTATTATCTATGCTGCAGGTACCATACCCAGCTCACCGCCTATTGATGGCGTGGAATCGCCTCACGTTACAACAGCATATGATGTTATTAGAAATCAGACCGAAAATCTGCGTAGTGTTTCAATCATTGGCGCAGATGCATTGGGTTGTTATGCCGCTCTATCCATTTCGTCAAGAGCAAAATCTGTGGATGTCTTTTCACTCACCGGTAAAGTTGGCCGCGATATCGGGCGTTCAACTCGCTGGATCATTCTTCAGGCTTTGAAGAAACGAAAAGTGACGATTCACAAGGAAGATAGAATCTCTCAGATAACAAGTTCATACATTATGCTTGAAAGTGATGCAGATGCTAGTCTTTTCAAGACCGATACGATCATTACAGCCGTGAAACCACAACCTCGGTTACGATTATTTGAGAAACTAAAGGGAGCTGGATTTCGGGTAGAAAAGGTTGGATCTGCGAAGAAGTCCATGAACCTCTTGGAATGTATCCACGATGCATTTAATTTCTCTACTGCCTTCGACCTCTAGCTGGCAAGAAAAGAAGATGTCCTGCCTCAGCGGATACTCTTATAGGTCTTCAACTTGAGTTCCAGATACTCATGCCATATTGGAGTCTGCTTCATAGTGTCCTTTGATAACGAATACTCTGGCCGAGTAATTAGCTACCCTACATTCACAGAGATTTCTGCCGTTCTAAGCTCGAATTTTGAGATACTTACAAGTCAAATAGAGTATGGTATGCCGACTTTCCTGTACCGATGGAAAGATGGTGTTATGCCTGATGTCGAAAAGCAAAGAAGAGTTTTCGATGAAGTCCATGAACAGTCAGACCTTCTCAAAATATGGCCAGTTATCCGATGGAACAACAAAAAGGAAGGGATCTATTACACACGTTTCATTCCTCAAGACAAACCTGCGAAGAGCGATGTCCGAATCAACTATGGCCTCTTTATCGCCACAATCGCAGCTGTTGCAATAGGCGGATGGATGCAGGCAACAAGCCCGGTGTTTCTGGCTCTATTCTATCACAGTGGTTACTCTATGTGGGATCTCATATACACAACTGGAATCTTCATGATGGCTCTCATGGGCATTATTGGAACTCATGAAATGGGTCACTATGCAATGGCCAAGAAACGGGGTATCGAAGCAACGCCGCCTTATTTCTTGCCTGGGCTGCCTCAGATAGGAGGCACATTCGGAGCATTCATTCAACAGAAAAGCCCTCCAAAAGATAAGAGCGATTTGCTTGATTTAGGACTCGCAGGTCCTTTTGCTGGATTCGTTATTACTCTCATTGCACTATTTGTTGTATTCGCTATGTCAGTTCCTGTTACTTCTGATCAATTAACTTCAATTGATTCTGCATTCCCAGGATCATCTGGATCATTACCTGTTCCTCTTCTTTTCAACCTTGTAGAGATGCTATTTGGGGGAATGATTCCAGCAGGCGGGACTATCTATCTGCATCCTGTAGGGTTCGCAGCATGGGTCGGATGTCTGGTAACGGCATTGAATCTCTTTCCTTCAGGCCAACTTGACGGAGGGCATGCGCTTCGAGCAATACTTGACGAGAGATTGCACAAGTATATTGGCTATGGCGCAATAGTTGTAATGTTTCTTGTAGGTTTTTACACAATGGCTATTCTTGTATTGGTAATGGCATTCAGAGGTGGTCATCCTGGTGCGCTTGATGATACTGTTCCAGTGTCAAAAGCAAGGATTGGCGCTTTTATTCTGGCGATGATTATACTAGTTGTAAGCATTCCACCATTAGTTTTGCTGTTCTAAGCCAACTACTTTGGTGAAGGAATTCCGCCTGCCGTTGGGAATGTCAGATAGTATACTGTACCAACAACAGTGTCCTGTTCAATTACATCCTTAATCTCTACAGGAACTCCACAGATGTGAGAAATCTCTCTCACCAGCGTAAGGCCCAAGCCCAGACCATTATCTTCATTCCCGCGACCCATTACTTGCTGTTTCACTGAATCATTAGTGCCGCCAGATTTGTCAGATATTGAAAGAACAATATCACCATTTCTTATCAAATCAATAGACAATGATGGTGTTTTTTCCGCATATCTAATTCCGTTGTCGATTATATTCCAGATTGCCTGCTTCATTAGAGGGGAAGTGCTTACGTAACACTGGTCACAGTCGTTGATCACTATTCTTGATTCATCAAGAGAATGCTCCTGCAGAGTTTGTAATACTGCTTCCTTAACTAAGGTGGCAAGGTCTAAATCCACCGAGGAAGGAGTAAATGTGGAAATATCTAACAACAATGATCTCGTTCGCTTCATAAAGATGGATGCTTCCATCAGGGCCTCGCGAGCAGTATCAATCATTTTTGTGGACTCGGAATCAAAACCTTCTGCAAGTTCTAGAGCGCTAGATGCAACGTTCAGGTAGTTGCGCATATCATGAGTGATGATACTACTTGTTGTTTCTGTCAGTCTCAAGCTTTTCTCAGTGTTGCGTGTCACCCCACCCATAAATGATAGAAACATTGTGATCAAGACAAGTGATTGCCCAATGAATTGAATATAGCCAAACAGAACAATCTCAGGAATGAACGGCAAGAGCATCATTGGAAGACTCGATACTGACCAGATAAGGTACGATAGTCCCGCGGACAACCATAGCTTGCTTCTATCTCGTTCATTTGAGAGGATTTCTTTAGCCGCGAAACCGAAAGCAAACGCCATAAATGCTGAAGAAACAATGGATCCGCTGACTGTTGGTAATGATAGGATGATAATAGGAGTCCAAAATATACCAAGCAATAGTAGTATTCCTGGGTGAAGGATCTTGTTAGGAACATGTGAGAGCCTAGGATAATTAAATGCTCTAAGTAGAATTAGTGCACCAAACACTTTCAAGAGTAATGTGACAAATTCTCCAGCATAAGGAACAATGGCAAGAATATTGATTGGCAAAAATGCTATCCAGAAAGCAAGGTGAGAAAATGCCCATCTTCGATATTGAATATCCGAAGAATAGTAGTATACACCTATGAGCGCGATAAGCGCAAAAAGGATACCAGCAAAAATAGCTGATATCTCGAGAAAGGCTTCTATCGCCACATATTGCATATTTTCAAACTCCCTATATTTGGTGTATTATCTTACCTGCATTTCCCCATCAAAAGCGTTAT
>CAYMLT010000174.1:1816-7072 GCA_964391265.1 uncultured archaeon | reverse complement strand
TAGAAATGTTGCTATTTGTATTTGTCGCAGACCCAATCAAATCACCGTTATTGTTATGGGTCGTTCTCAACCTAGACGGCGGGACCCATGAACGAAACGGTCCAGCTTCGAGTTCGTTAAAATAGTTTCCGTTAGAATAGGCATTGTACAGAACCAACGAAAAGTGTAAAACAGGTTTCAAATTCAGGTCAAATGAGGAAAGGTTGGAATGCTGACTATTGTTCTTGCGCTTATCATTTCGTTAATTGTGGTGATTCTCTTCATGCCAGGAATCATTCGCATGTTGAAAGAGAAAGGTATCACAGGGATTGATGTTCATAAACCAGACAAACCCATGGTCCCCAAGGGGGGTGGTTTCTTAATTCTCTTCGCTATTGTCTTTGCACTCTTGGTAGTGATAGGAATAACTTCATTTCAGCAAGGTGAAGTCAATCGGGGACTATTAGCGGCATTAGTATCCATTCTAATGGCGGGAATGATAGGTCTCCTTGATGATAATTTTGACTTCAGAAATAGGACAAAGGTTCTGCTCCCTCTTGTTGCCTCGATACCAATGATAGTTATGCAGGTAGGTACTACTACTATGCAGGTTCCGATTATTGGCACTCTCGATCTTGGGATTCTCTATCCTCTTATTGTGGTTCCACTAATGATGACATTCATCATTGACTCAACCAATATGTATGGCGGAATGAATGGATTGGAGTCAGCGCTAGCGGCAATAAACTCCTCAGCAATTGTCATATACGTCATTCTCAGACCAATTACTACGGGTGTGGAGATAACAACAGGTCAGACTGATGCCGGAGTTGTAGCAGCAGCTCTCCTCGGGGCGACATTGGCGTTTCTAATCTTTAACAAGTATCCTGCAAAGATTTTGCCAGGGGATGTTGGTCGACTCCCCATCGGTGCTACAATGGCGGCAGCTCTAATTCTAGGAAACATGGATAGGATTGCCTTTATCCTCTATGCCCCATTCATGGTTAATTTTCTACTTTATATTGTCTATAGATTACAGGTCAAGAGGACCAACAAGGATTGGGTGAAATTTGCATCTCCCAGAGAAGATGGAACACTTGAAGTGCTGGGGCCATATACGATGTATTGGATTCTACCCTCGATATCCAACAAAATTACTGAGAAGCGAAACGTGATTCTACTAGCTCTAACTCAGGCTATTATCGCATATTCAGCAATCTGGATATTCCTCTTCGGATGGCCATTCTAACTTATGAGATTAGAGAATGGAATTTAGTTTATCGGGAAGATACTGATCGACAACAAAGTCTATTCCATGCCTACTGAAAGCTTGTTGTTCTGCTTTCTTTCTGAGATTCTTGAAGGCATCTATCTGTGCTGGCCAGTCGCCTGTTAGATATCTGCTATCCTGAATTAATTCTTCCAATCTCTTCAGGTCTTTGTTGGTCATATCCTCAGTAGGAAGAGAATACTTGACAATATCTTCAGCTGTCACTCCAATCCATTCCGCATCCGGTATCGCCAATTTATCAATATGGGCAGCATTCGCACTTCCTGCAATTATTACCTGTGCAATATGCATTCCCCATGGATCTCCATCTGTGAATATAAACACAGGTAAATCCAAATGATCTCTCAGTTTTCTCATAAGTCTTCGAGTAGATCGAGGTGCTTGACCTCCAAGATGAATAAGCACAGTACCAAACCGCTCCCAGCAACGTGTTTCAATCAGACGCGAGAACATGCCACCTGACTCGATAGCAAGAATCATCTTCGCTTTTGTGCTAACAGGTTCAGCCGTTATCAATGCAGAACCAATCGGAAATCCATCTGGACTGATTGTCAAATCCACTTCCCGCCCCTCGTAACCAGGTACTGTGTACTTCATGACAACTTCACCGTAAATGGAGGAATGCTCTTCAGGAAACACACCGAAGTCTTCTCGTGAGATACCTGTAAGACACTCTAAATCAGCAATAACTCGATCCGATTCAGCCTGATTTTTGAAATCAACTCCAAAAGCTTCACTTGAATAGTAAATGTCTCGAAGCGAGCTTGTTCGTCCATTCTTTGCTAATTGCTTTGCAAAAGATGCAACCCACATTAGCTGCATGAAACTCTTAACGTGCTTGATATTTGAGGAATCACGATTCGTTTTTGAATTACCTAATACAAACTGACCTGATACGGAATCAAATACGATATTGCGCGTACTACGATCTGGAAGCGTTATTGAAGGATATTCTGCATTCTGTATTGAGGAAAGTACTTGTTTTCCAATCTCTGTTAGCTTTTCGATGGGATCGATTGGTTTAGACATCTATATCACCCTCAAATAATCGTTCAATCATAGAATCCGTTTCCGGAATTACAGAACTGTCGGCCAACTCACTACTGAACTTCGCAAGCAATTTAAAAGTGGAAGTGAATTCACGACGCTTTTTCAGATACCTGCCTGTCTGTTTCCTTTTTTGTGTCATCTTACTTAGGCGACGGCCTAGCTCACGGTATAAGGCGAGTATCTCATCCTCGATAGACGCTACAGATGCAAGAGACTGCTTACCTGCCGCAGAATACGGAACTTTGGTTGAACAAAAATGTACAAACAACGATACAGGGCTCTTTTCATCAACACCGTATCGGGGCCATGAAATACGTTTCAATACCTTCGTAAAAACATCATCACTATTGTTGTAGAGTAAAGGAACCCTATTTGCGAATCTGAAGAGTTGGGGTTCTTCTCTTATCGGGAATTTTTCACTTACTGCCAATATACCTTCAATTATGTAGGGAATCCCATCCCATTCAAGAGGGCCTCGACTGGAATAACTTAGACTGGCAGTCTGATAGTGTGAACCAATAGATTTCAGAAATTGCTCCTTTCCAATCGGACTAAGGGAATCCGAGCTCGGACGATCAAAATCAGCGTATTTCCTTAAGGACCGACTAAGATAAACCAGATTCTCTCGAGACAGACTGCTAATCGGCATATTCGAGTCAAGATTACTAAATTTTAGAAAGCGACTAGCTGTGCGGACTCCAACTTGTTGAAATGAATCGATAAGAAAGTCCTGCAGTTTTTCTTTGGGATTCTTTGATATCAGGCGGCGAAGCAGTTCCACATCAACTGCATGAGGATGTGGTTTTGCAACGGTAGGAAGCGGTGGCAGAATATCTACAAATGAACCTATTGATAGTTGAAGCTCTTCTCCAATATACAGTTCAAACCGTGCATAGGGAGTTGAGATTCCCGATAACTCAAGATACTCAATAATCCTGTCACGAGCCCGTTTCAAATCACCATTGAGTGTGATAGATACGCTTGTTCCGATTTCCTTACGGTGATGTGGTTTTTCCTGCTCGACAATGGGGCTATTTGTTTCCACATCAATAAACACACGATATTGCTTTCCTTCTGCATTATCGGTTTTTGTAAATACGATTGCAGGTGAATCCGTGGTGATTTGTCCGTACAAGACGGATATGGTGACACCAAGTCCGAAAGTACCTCGTCGTTGACGGGAGTTATACTTGCTCCCGTACAAAACTCTCCCAAAGGACTCTGGTACAACTTCATGTGGAATACCTGCACCGTTGTCAGAAACCTTTACTTCAACCGTATCGGCTTTTACTTGGCTAAGTTCAACCTTGATACGGGGAAACACTCCTGCATCTTCACATGAATCCAAACTGTTCTCGACAAGTTCCCTCACTGTTGTGTAAAGAGCCTGTGTGGCATTCCCAAATCCTGCCATCTGTTTATTTCTATAGAAAAACTCTGCAGGGGAAATACCTCTGAAGGCATCAACAGGGGATTCAATCATCTTTCTCATTTTGGAAAGAACAAGATGATGATTTCAGAGCGCGTATTACGGAGAACTAGAGGTCACTTGTCCAGAGCTCAGATTGCTGACGATTCATTTCGCGACGCATTTTCTCAAGATACTTGTATACCGTGCCATGGGGAGCACCATCTATCAGCATGGTCACTGCTCTGGTAGCATATTCCAAACCGGGATCCACTCCAATCAAAGATACGGTCCTTCCATATATTGATATCATTGTTTCAGTTGTTTCTTCAATCACTCTACGACTTCGGCCATTCTCGCCAATGATGCGTCCTGCCACACGTTTTAGCTGCGGCACTGAATTTCCTACTAATTCTCGTAGGGAGATGATGATCAATCGAGCGTCCTCATCAATTAGTGTTAATGCCCTTTTGGGACTAAATCCACGACCCATTGCACGAATCATATCACGAGCTTTCCATGCCATAACAGGGTCTTCTGAGTTGGGAGGGCTAGTTATTGTCACAACGCCATCAGGTGAAACTGAAATCTTCGTGTTGGTTAGCTTTTCAACACGCTTTCGAACTCTACCATTTCTTCCCACTATGACTGCCACTCTTTCTTCAGGCACTCTGATAGTTTCGTGATGCATCATAGTATTATTCTCCTATTGACAGGATGTGATTGACTACTTCTTTGGGGTCCGTTGTTGCGACTCCGAGTTTGTTGAAGAAAAAGGTAATGTTTTGAATGTCCCTATAGAGGTACTTTAAGGCATTGTCATGTTGTTTGAGAACTGCCTGAGAGACATCTATGATTATAGGCCTATCCTTCCACCAAAGAATATTATACTCGCTAAGATCAGCATGAACCAAACCGGCTTTTTCATATCCATTTACGATCATGTTGATAATCTGATTGTATGTCTTTACAGGTGATGGAATCTGCACACCTTTCATTAGCGGGGCTGCAAAACCCTGTTTGACATCCCCAATGAACTCCATCACCACAACGTTACGTTCAATATCTAGTGGTTTTGGAACTGGTATTCCAGCTTCGTGGTACCTATGGAGATTCTTGTATTCTTTTAGGGCCCATTGTGGAATTAGGGTTCGACTTTTTTTTCCGACTCGTTTGAATCTAGAGTCGCCTATTATGTATTCACGCATGAAGTCCATTTCTGCAGTTGACATTCGATAAACCTTGATGGCAACCGATTCACCGGCGGAGGTTTCGCCTCTGTATACACTTGCCTCCTTGCCAGTACTAATTACACCATGAACAGCTTTGAAGGTATCACGGCGTAGAAGTTTGTAGAGACATTTTACTGTAGGAGGATCGATAACGCCCTCGATGACCTTGAAATCATCATCATCACGCCTTCGTTTCTGTTTGCGGCGCTCAATCTCATCGTCAATGAGTCTGCGTTTCGTTTCTACTCTCTTCAATTTAGAGAATCACCTGATCTCTTCACCTAACATGCTAGAGG
>CAYMLT010000174.1:0-1806 GCA_964391265.1 uncultured archaeon | reverse complement strand
AAGATATAAAAATTACCTATTAAAACAAATCAATAGGTAATTAGTTCACAAAAAGCTTCAGTTTCCCTCTAGAACATCTTTAGGATGCCACGCTTCTTCAACCATTCGATCTCATTATTGCGATATCTATAAACAACATCACACTTCTCGTCGCTTTGAAACTCCCAAGGAGTAAGAATAACGGTATCTCCCACACGCATCCATACTCGTTTCTTGAAACGACCTGGAATTCGGCCAATTCGAATATTGCTATCCTCACATCTAATTCTAACTCTATCATGGCCAAGCATCTGAATGATGATGCCAAACATTTCGCCATCACGTTCTCTTGGTGAACGTACTCTTACTAGCTCGCCTTCTGTTTCAGGTCTTCGATACCCGCCTTTTCCTCTTCGTCCGGACAAATTAGGCCTCCGATAAAAGGTCCAAAAAAACATCTTTGGGCCGTTATTTCAAGTGGCAATTGCATCCATTTAAGCATAACGAAAGATGAGCTAAGATCCGCCTATATCTGAGTCAGCAACTTTTGCATGATTGGAACGAGATACCATTTGTCGTTATGTCTGAGAAGATAGACAGTTTCACCATGTTCTAGTCCTTTTGTATTCTCATTATATTCCAAATCATGCATCTCAAAGGTCATAGAATCCATTACCTGGATAGGCTGGCCGTACACAGATGTGACTACAATAAATGCTCTCTTTTCAGACTCCAGAGCAATGAAAGAAATATGACGTTTTTTGACACTCTTTTGTGAGATAGTGAAACTGTGATTCTTTTGCATATCGTAACAGGAGAGACCTCCCTTCCCAATTTTGAGGACCTGACACGGATTACCTGATACTTCTATGAAATCGCCAACACGATACTGTGGAAGACGAAGAAGAAAGGTGGTTCGGTATTTTCCCTTCCCACCCTTTTCCTGGCTTACAAGTTTGTAGTTATCCTTGCGCTCAGCAAAATACAACAATTCAAGCTCTTCTACAATTCGTCGACAAAGATGTTCAGAACCAAAGACAATGTCAAATCCATGTTTATCTTCAATAATATCAAGGATGAATGCCTTATCGTCCCTTCCATACGCTGATATGGTGCGCTCTTTTGCTAGTGCTGTAATTGCCGCCTCTTCTTCTTCTGTTACAGGTCTGCCATCCGCTCGAATCTGAATTGTTGCTTCATAGTAGCCACCGCTAATCCTATTGCACATATCACAAGAGCCATGGGTGAATCGGATTTCTAGAGGATACTCTTCCTCGTGTTCATTAAGACAAGAATCTGAGCGGCCAACGGCGTGCACGCGTAAATAGATGACTCTATCTAGGCGCTTCTCTTCCTCTAAGGTGAGACTGACTCCTTCAACTAGGGGTTTAATTTCCCTGTCAAGAAGAATTCCAACTTGCTCTTCTTTAATATCGTCAGAGGTTGATGGAGTTATTGTCTTCCATCCGCCAGGGATCCTTACAGAACCACATTTCTTGCAGGTTTCTATAGATAGCGGTGTAGAGAATTCAATCAAAGGATGGCCTTTGTTGTAGCAATCTTCACAAAGGCCTTCCAATGCAGAGGGTTTTCCACAGAGATAGCAGGGGGCTTTCAAGGTAAGGGAAAAAACTCCTAGAGACTCTTCTACTTATTGATTAGGGCGCAAGTTAATAACCTTTGAATGGTGGTTACAGATTGTAAGAAATTACTTTTAAGAATCAGCGAACAGCAACTGAATACAACCACTTGCACATAAAATTGCAAGGAACCAGAGGTTCATTAGCAATATTTCAAAGGTGACAATTATGAGTAGCGTAAAGGTAG
>CAYMLT010000173.1:6323-7097 GCA_964391265.1 uncultured archaeon | reverse complement strand
GAGGCTCTCATTACTCCGGAGGCAGATGGTATACTAGAGCAACTGGTAAGAATAGTTGGTAAAGGAAATGCATCAGATAGTGAGCTTGAGAGAGTGGTGTATAGCGGCGATCCATCATCACTCCCACAGTACCATTATAGGTGGAAAAGCAAATACCTTGCGGATTATGTTGTGAGAGTCAATTCTATTGATGAGGTTAGGAAAGTAGCTGCACTAGCAGTCTCTCATGGCATCCCTTTAATTCCAAGAGGAGGTGCATCAAGCTGCCTCGGTTCATCAAGTCCATCGCGCGGTGGAATATCACTTGACCTCAAGAAGATGAACAGCATACTGGAGGTTGATGCTGAGAATGGCATAGTCCGAGTTGAACCTGGCGTGACCTTCTTTGCACTTGACACTGAGCTAGAGAAGCATGGTATGGACTTGGGGATTTACCCATCAAGCGCGAAATCTGCTGTCATTGGCGGATGGATTGGCTGTGGGGGAAAAGCAGGAATCGGGACTCCAATACATGGGACAGTCGTAGAGAATCTTATCGAGCTGAAAGTTGTTCACTCAGATGGAACTCTAGCAGCAGTTAGCGGCTCGGATTTAGAACTCTATGATGGATCATATGGAATTCTTGGCGTGATAGTTGAAGCTGCTTTGAAGATACGACCGAAACCACAATCCATCAAAACCCTAAGTTATGGATTTGCCTATCTTGAACATGTATGTAATGCAATGATTGGCATGACAAAAATCGGGCATAAACCGATTTATCTAAAAATCGCT